>JAFTJJ010000024.1 GCA_017456465.1 Clostridia bacterium
GATTTTTCAAGTTTTCAGCGAAGAAAATCGGGCATTGGATCTGGAGACGGTTGAGAATGTGGTTTCGGCAATCAACACTCAATTATATTTTCAGCGTTTTCCTTTGATGATGGCGTCAAATCATGTCTTTGATGATGATGCTCAGCGAAAATTTATGAATGCTGGTGGAATGAGATTTCGGCTCAATCAAGATTATTTGAGGTTTTTGTTTGATCAAAATAACGTCATTGCTTTGAACAAGAAAAAGTATTCAGGGGTTAATGATTACATTGTTTATGTCTTTAATTTGGGAAAAGTTCAAACACTCGAAAAATTGCAAGATTTTCAGAAGTAATTATTTTTTAGGGAGAAACTGATGTTAGTTTATAGATATACCACAGAAGAAGAACTGAAGCATGTGATTGAAGGAAACAAGCATTTGATTGGTGACTATGACGATGAAATCACAAGATGGTCTTCACACAACACGCACAAGTCACAGGTACTTACATTTTTTCAAGCAGAGAAAAGCTATTGAATATTTGAAGCTTGTGAGAAAAAACCAGCGAGCAAATGCAAGAATGTTTGTTTACACTTATGATATTCCAAGGTTAATTCTCAAGCAGTCCAAGGGAAAAGGCTTTTATGATTCTGGTGCAAGTGGTTATGATTTTTGAGAGGTTTCTCTTAGGGAATATGCTGTTGACGTTGATGATTTTTGGTGTTCTTGGCTTGTTAATGTGGAAAGAGACAAAGACAGTGAACAAATTGCAAGTGAAGAAGTTGCTCAGCAATAAAAAAACTCACACAAAAATACGTGTGAGTTTTTTTGTGAATTATAATGTTTTGAAAATCTCGAGTTCTCTTGTGGCTGCCTCTGGTGCATCAGATGCGTGAACCACATTTTGAGTAATTTGGTGGGGTTCACCAAGCATTACTGGAACTTCATAGCGAATTGTTCCTTTTGCTGGGAGAATTTGTTCGCCAGTTTCTTTGTTTGTTTTGATGGTTGAACCAACGACTTCACGAATTTTTGAAATTGCATTGTCACCAACAACTTCCATTCCATAAACCTTGTCTGAGGTGATGTAGTTTTCAAGCTCTTTGTAGAATGGCTTTGCATTTTCATAGCTTCCTCTGAAGTGTTCGGCATAATGTTCTTGAGCTTTATTGGTTGAATATCTTTTGAACTCGCCAGAAACCACTTCAAGACCGATCTTGGTTAGTCTGCTTTTCACATAATCAATGACTTCCGGATTGTTTGCAAAGCCTGGTTTGATCATCACAAAACTTCTTTCCATAAAAAAATCTCCTTATTTTGTTTATTTGCAAGATTATAGCAAATGTGTGGTTGGTTGGCAAATATTTTTACATTGCTTGACTATAAATTAAAATTGTTGTATATTTTAGGTCAGTTGCAGACTGCGTACAATATGATGGACGACCCGGGAGGGTCTGCCAATCGCAGTGAGTTTTTAATATTCTCAGTGTAAAAAAATATTAAGTAATATGCAGACAAAAGCGGAATTGGAAAACCTTTGCGACTGCATGCGGTGCATGATGAAGGGAGCAAAGTTTTCTTTGAAAATGCAAAAGCTTTGCTGAGAGATCAGCAAGGGCGTTGCGAATTTTCTAAGAGGACGACCCGGGAGGGTCTGCCAATCGCAGTGAGTTTTTAATATTCTCAGTGTAAAAAAAATATTAAGTAATATGCGGATATGGCGGAATTGGCAGACGCGCATGGTTCAGGTCCATGTGGAGGAAACTCCGTGCAGGTTCAAGTCCTGTTATCCGCACCAAAACCCCAGCTCCTTGGAGTTGGGGTTTTTGTTTGCGGAGAACACGACTTGGCAAATGAATGAGAGACAGGGAAAGGAATTTATTGAACGAACCTGAGATGATGTGAGAAATATCTTTATTGTGCTCAAGGTTCAGCCAAAGCACAAAAACCAAGGAGAGGAGTGAGTTGATAAATTTTGGCGTAGTCCTGTTATCCGCACCAAAACCCCAGCTCCTTGGAGTTGGGTTTTTTGTTTGCGGA
>JAFTJJ010000025.1 GCA_017456465.1 Clostridia bacterium
AAACTTTACAAATTATTATCAATAATATTTGCTTTTAAATGTTAACTTGGGTAAAATAATGTTAATAATATATTATCATATGGAGGAAATTATGGCAAAGATTAAGGTTGGAATCAATGGTTTTGGAAGAATTGGAAGTTTGCTTCTTCGTGCCAGCATCCAAAACAACACAAACATTCAAATTGTGGGAATCAATGATCCATTTTTGAGTATTGATTATGCGGCTTACATGATCAAATTCGATTCAGTTCATGGAACTTTTCATGCTGACGTGAAGGTTCAAGGTGATTATCTCATCGTTAATGGCAACAAAATTCGTTATTTTGCTTGCATGAACCCTGAAGATGTTGACTGGAAGGGTTGCGGGGCTGAGTATGTTGCGGAGGCCACTGGAAAGTTCACAAAGATGGCAGATGCTGCTCGTCACCTCAAAGGTGGAGCAAAAAAGGTTGTCATCACCGCACCTGGAAAAGATGGTGTGCCTGTGTTTGTGATGGGTGTCAACCACAAAGAATACAGGAAGGACATGGACATTGTTTCAAACGCGAGTTGCACAACAAACTGTCTTGCACCTCTTGCAAAAGTAATCAACGACAATTTTGGAATTGTGGAAGGACTCATGACAACTGTGCATGCAACAACTGCAACACAGCTCACTGTTGATGGATCTTCAAAGAAAGATTGGAGAGGCGGAAGAAGTGCTCTTGCAAATATCATTCCTTCATCAACGGGCGCAGCAAAGATGGTTGGGGAAGTTATCCCTGAACTCAAGGGCAAGCTCACTGGCATGGCATTCAGAGTTCCAACACCTGATGTGTCTGTTGTGGATCTTACTTGCAAACTCGCAAAGCCAACAACAATGGATGAAATTGTGAAGGCTGTTGCAGCAGCGGCAAAAGGTGATTTCAAGGGTATCATTGGTTACACTGATGAAGCAATTGTTTCAACCGACATGGTGGGAGTTTCAAACACATGTGTATTTGACATTTCAGCATCAATTATGCTCAATCCTACATTTGTGAAGCTTGTTGCTTGGTATGACAACGAGTGGGGCTATTCTTGCAAGGTTCTTGATTTGATTGAATCAATGTACGCAGTTGATAAAAAATAAAAAAACATAAAAAAGACGAGCTTTTGATCGTCTTTTTTGTTTGGTATTATGTATGACATAACAACGATAAAATCTGAAGAAAACTGGAATTCTTGGCATGAAAAAAGGAGGCGAGTAACCGTCTCCTTTTTGTTGTTTTGTGATTAAAAACTATTCAACAAATCCACCTTTGTCTGAATCAACAGTTTCTTTTGTTCGTGTCTTTTTGTTTTGGAATTTGTTTTCAGAAGAGTCAACTTTTACAGTTTTCTTTTTTGGGTGTTTTTTGATGAATACTGCAACAAGTGAAATTCCGAGAGCCAATACCATGAGGATTGATGAGAACACGAGGAAGAATACTGTGAGAGTGTCTGAATCTGTTGGTGTGCTGTCTGATTCAGCTTCGCTGTCTGTGTAGAAATTCTTTACAACAGTTTTTGCATCGTCGTCTGCAACTTCATCAACGAGTTCATCATAAGCATCTTTGTCAGCAAGTTTTGTGATTACAACGTCTGAAACAAGGGCATAGCCTTCGAGTTTGTTGTTGTCTGTTCCAAGAACAAAGTCAACTGAAAGACCAGAAACTGCTTCATCACCAGTTGCGACAATCGCGCGGTAAAGATCATAACCATTATTGTCAGCAATTGTTGATGTGTCGATTTTTTCAAACTTGACTGAGATTGCGCTCATTGAAATTTCAAGACCTTGATTTTCAGCAAATATTGATGTTTTTACGTAAACATCAATTGTGTAATAACTTGTTTTTGCAAGGTTGAATGTTGTTTTTGATGTTACCTTTGTTGAGAGGGCTGATGCATTGTAAATCAAGAGTGCGCGATCAGTTTTTGCGTTTGCATTTGAAATGTCTGAGAGTGTGAGTGTGTCAGAAAGTTTCACGGTTCCTGTTGTGTCAACAACTCCAACAATTCCGTGTGTTTTCTTTTCATTTTCATCTTTTTCATCTTTCATCACAACTTTGTGTGAGAAGCTTTCATAATAAGCTTTTGTGATGACAGTGTCATCGGCATCGCCTTCACCTGGGATTGTTTCTGTTACAAAATCATTTGAATGCATTGTGAAGCTATAAGAAGCATAATCCACAACATATGTTCTGTTTGCAAGTCTTTCTGCAGTGGTTGAGTTCTTTTCGAGTTGTTCAACAAAGAGTTCATCAGGAGAAACATTGACTTTTTCGCCATCAACTGTTCTCTCGGTTTCTTTCATTTGATACAATCCGATTTGTTTGAAGAACACTGTTCCTTGTGCATCAGAAATGTCAATTGTCAATTTTGTTGATCTGCTTGATGATCCCGATCTTGTAAGGAAAGTGTACTCAAGCCAAGTATTTTTTGTTGCACTTGATCCATCAATCACGAATTCAGCAACAGTGTCATCAGAGTAGGTGAGATATACTTTGATTTTTCCAGTGAAGTTTGATGTGAGGTTGTCATCATTTTCAGAGCAAATGAACAAATTGAATTTCACTTTGTAAACTGAAGAAGAAGAGAGTGAGAAGCTTGAAGATGTCATTTCAAAGTTTCTGCCAACTTTTTCAGAATCTTCTGCTTTTTCTTCCGCGCTTAAGGCTGGCGCATGAATTGCATAAACATTTGTTTTTGAGATTGTTGAACTTGCGTCTCCATTTGGATTTGCAGCTCCGCCAATTTTTTCTGCATTATAATTTGCATTTGTTGGAACAATTCCCGCAACAACTTCTTCATCATTGTCTGAATTGAGTGTCCAGTTTTGAGCTTTGTATGGTGCTTTGATCTCTCTGTGATCATAATCTTCAGTTGTGATTGAATTGAAGTAACCATTTGAAATTGTTCTGTTTGCGACGAGAGATGATGGTGAAAGTTCGAGTTTGTTTGATGATGAAGCTGAAGAGAAATCAGATGAAAGAACGCTTTCAACTTGGATGTGATCCACATAAACAGTGCTGTTTTTGTTTGCAAGAACAACAAGTTCAACGTTCATGTCACGATAAGCATTTCCGTGAACAAAGAACACAACTTCAGTCCAACCGTTGTTCATGTCCATTTTGTCATCATCTTTTTCTTCATCAGCGTCTTCCGCTGGTTCGGTGTAAAGGTTTGCAATTGTTTGAGTTTTGAGGATGTTTGTTCCATCAACCTTTGTCTCACCAGATTTGATGTTTCCAAAAAGGGCAACAGTTGCACTTGAGTCTTCATCGAGAGCTTTCACCCAGAATGAAATTCTGTAATAAGCAAACTGATCAATCTCAAATGGGGCAGAAACGATTCCAAGGTCATATGATTGATTTTTATTTTGCATTTTGAGGACATTATTATTGTTTGCGAAAGTGTTGTAAATTGGGTCAGTGTCTTCGAGTTTGATTGTTGATTCTGAAACAGTTTCAAGAGAGAAGTCTGTGCCAGCATAAACATTTTTGTACATTTCTTTCACGAGAGTTGGTGTTTCGTCGTTAACATCAGAAAGTGAGAACTCTGGAACGAAATATTTCCAATCATAATCACCTGATGGGGTTGTTGTTTTGTAATCTTCAACAGAGTTATCAAACTGATTGTTGGCGATGAGGCCTGAGAAGAATGATTTTTCTCTTGCTGAATAAGAATCAACAACAGCATCAGCTGATGGAGCTGTGCCATTCACAGTCTTTGCAATGAAATCTGTTTGATTGATTGTTTTCACGCAGAGGTTATCGAAGAAAACTGTTCCAGTTACTTTTGTTGGAACAAAGTCACTGTCGCTTTCGCTGTCTGGTTCGGCAATGGTTTTTGAACCAGCGATGTTTTCAGTGTCGCCCATGTACAAGCTGATGTAAACTGATGGAGCAGAGCCAACAGCTCTTGTTTCAAGGAAAAGGTACACTTGTGTCCATTCTCCTTCAGACTTGAGTTCTGACTTTATTGCTTCGAATTTTTTGCCATCACTTGTTGCAACTTTGACAGTTGCTTCTGCGTCGCCAGATGTGTACATCCAGAAAGAAATCACATAATAACCTTGTTTTGCAAGGCTGATTGAATTGCTTCGGTAGTAATAATAAACATCAGTCCAAACTTTGACTGGTTTCATTTCAACATATTTTCCAGTCTGTCCTTCGAACTCTGTTTTTGGTGTTGTAAGACCGAGCATTTCTTCAACAAGATCAGCATCAACAGGAAGATATTTTTCATTTGACTCATCAATGTCGTCAGCAGAATAGAACTTGACTTTGTCATCTGAATCAAGGACAAAATCACGATTGTTATAAACCGTTTTGTTGTCGTCATCTTTTTTGTCTTTGAGTTGTTTTGTTTCAGCACCATCAGCAGTGATCATCATGACATAATTGTCAATGTCAACTTCTTCGCCTTCAGCGGGAGATGTTGTTGATCCATCATATTTGGTTGATGGTTTGTTTGTCTCAAGAGATGTGATGTCAACAGATGGTTTTGTTCCATCAAAAGCATTGACAGTCTTTGTGTCATCAGCAGGATCTTTTTGGTTTGAATAATTTGAGTTTTTTGACCACTGAGATGATGTTGTGAACTCATAAGGGTCAACTTTGTTTTCTGCTTCATATTCTTTGGCTGCGGCAAGTGACAATTGATTTCCAACAACCGTCAAGGTTTGGAAAGAGCAAGAGCAAAGAAGTGCCACAACAAGGAGCACGCAAGCAAAAATGTTTTTGAGTTTGTTTTTGAGTTTCATAATGCCTCCAAATTAATTGTATGATCGTATCCACGTTGTTTGGTTTTTTTGAATTTCTTCGCGTGCGAGCACGCGCGCACTCTCAAACTAAACACAGATACTTTGTTATTGTAATATATCTATTAAAAAAAATCAATGGTTTTTGCTGACTTTTGTTTTTATTTTGTAACTTTTGGGCAAACTAAACACATGAGAAAATGGCAAAAAATAGTGCTTTGCATTTTATGTGGTGGACTTATTGGGTTTATCAATGGATTTTTGGGTGCTGGTGGCGGGGTTTTGCTCGTTCCTTTTTTGCATTACATGTTGAAAGATGAGACAAAGGTTGCACATGCAACAGCAATTCTCATTATGCTTCCAATTTCGGTCGTGAGTGCAGTGATTTATGTTGTTCAAGGTCAATTTGTGTTTGATGTTACTCTTCCAGTTTTGATTGGATCTGCGATTGGTGGGGTGATTGGAGCGATGTTGCTTTCAAAGCTTAAAAGTAACATTATTATAATTATTTTTTCAATTGTGCTTGTTGCGTCTGGAATTTATATGTTTATTACCATTTAAATTATTTCCAGAAGCAATTTAAATAAACAAAAAAATCATCAAATAGAGAGGTGAACAATGGAGTTTTTGTGGTTTGTGCTTGCAGGATTGATTTCTGGGGTTTTTGCTGGCATGGGTATGGGTGGGGGGACTTTTTTGATCCCAATTTTGACACTGATTTTGTCTGTTTCTCAGACCCATGCACAGCTTGTGAATTTGATTGTTTTTGCTGTTTCAAGTGTTGTGGTTTTGATCATTCAAGCAAAGCACAAATTGTTGTCTTTTGACAGTTTTTGGTGGATTTCGATTCCGGCGTGTCTGGTGTCACTCTTTGGAGCAATTTTTGCTCTTTCTTTGGATTCAAAAATCCTAAAATATGTGTTTGCTGGGTTTTTGTGTTTTGTGGGGGTGGCACAAATTGTGCTTTTGATTATCGATGTGAAAAAGAAAAACAAAGATGCAAAAATCAAGCAATAAAGCACCATCATTTTGCAATTGAGCAAAGCTGTTCAAAAAAATATTTTTAAAAATCAAAAAGGGTTGTAAAAAGATTTTACAACTTTTTTTATATTTGTTAAAATATCACTGTAAGAATAAAAATAACAATTGTTATTTAGGGGAGATAAAAAATTGGTTATTACTGATAATATTGGAGTGCAAATTAAGAGTAGGCGCGGTAAGCAAAGCAGTTTTGCGTCTGGTGTAATGAAAGAACAAGACACATATTTGGTTCCACTTGAATCAGCCAAAAATGTGATGGCAACGCCTGTGGTTTCGATTGGTGACAATGTTAAGGAAGGAACTCTTATTGGGAAACCAAAAGACAGGTATGGTGCTTTTGTTTATTCACCAGTTAGTGGAAAAGTTACTGCAATTTTGCAGCAGCTTTCTTTGCATGGAACGATGGCTGACCATGTGCTC
>JAFTJJ010000026.1 GCA_017456465.1 Clostridia bacterium
CTCGGTTATTATGACGAAAATGGCGATTTTGTTTATGTTGAAACTTGCGAAGACATGATAGAGCATAATGGAACTATACTTTCTTATTGGGAAATTGAAAATGGCGAACCATTCTCTGACACTTATATTGAATCGGACATGGTCATTGTTCCGATTTATGAAGTGTCATACTGTTATGTGACAGTGAATTATTACGATGAGAATGAAAAATATCAGTCAGTTGAATGGGAAATTGTTGAAGGAACATTCATTGAAGTGAACTCAAATCAAATTGGTTATAATGATGAAAATGATGATTGGGTTTATGTTGAAACAAACATGGGTCATAGTATTACTTATTTGTTTGATGGTTGGGTGTGTGATTCGAATAATGATGGAATAGATGAAAGGTATGGAAATCTTGAAGATGAGACCATCGAAGTCTGGTGTGATTTTGCAATCACGGCAGATTATATATATGAAATATTACTGGAACCTGAGTTCTTGGTGTCAGTTGCCATTGTGGGAGGTGACTCCAATGCAGAATATCTCGATGTGACTTGTTATGAGGAAGACTATATGATTACTAATAATTGTTATGAGGAAGGGTATTTGCCTATGGACGAAATAACAATTGAAGTTGTTAAAGGCCTCTACGAATATTTTGTTTATATCAATGGACTTGATATCTTTAGTTTTAGAGGCGAAAGTTATTATTTAGTTACTAATTACGAATTCATAGTTAACGGTGTGTCTTTAACAAATACTGATTCTTCTTATTCTTATACTACCGTTTTACAAGAAAATACTGATATTGTGATTGAGGTATATCTTTCCTTTAGCTATTAATTTAGAAACACAAATTTTTTAAAGACACAACAACAAACATCCCTACCATACAGGTGGGGATGTTTGTTGTTGATTATAAATTTGTTGTTTTATCTTTCAAGTTCATCGTCTAGTCTGCTCGCAAGAATGGCATCTTTTTGAGCGCGAATCAGGGCTTTCAGGTTTTTGTCTATATCTTTGATTTTGGAGTTATAAAGTTTTTCTTCTGCTCTCAAAATCTTTCTGTTGTCCATAAAAAATCCCCCTTTTGATTATTATGGGGGAGAGTAGAGTTTTTTATTCGCTTATTTTGAGCCAAGGACGATTTTTTTGATTTCCTTGATGGTCTTTTTGAAGTTTCCTTCAAAAGTTGCGCCAGATGCGTGTTTGTGTCCACCACCACCGAAGTGAGCACAAAGTTCTTGAACGTTGTAATTCCTTGATCTTGTGCTGAGTTTGACTGTATTTTTGTCTTTTTGAGTCACAATGACGAGTGCGTCGGTTGGATAAAACTTCAAAGCATCAATGAGATAAAAGGTGTTGAGGTCAATAAACTTTTTGTATGTGTTGTATTTGATTGTCACAAGCGAAAGTTTGTCGCCATAAATCTTGAGATTTTTGTATGCAAGCATGGAAATATCAATATAGTTCTCTGGGCGCTTGATGAATAGTTCATAGTTGATTTTTTGAGTGTCTGCCCCAAGTTCCATGAGGTGTGCTGCGGCTTTCAAAGTTGACTCTGTTGTGTTTGCTTGAACAAAGCATCCAGTATCTGAAGAAATGCCCGCATAAAGATAATTTGCAAGTTCGGGTGTGATGTCAAACTTCATTTCTTGGAGAAGGTCATAAATGATTTCAGTTGCACTGCTTTTGTTTGAGTCTCTGCAAACAATTGTTCCAAAATCGTCTTGTGGAATGTGGTGATCAAAAACGATGAGAGGTTTTTGAGTGTTTTTGAGATATTCTCCATATTTCCCGACTCGGGAAAGGCCTGAAACATCAACACAAATCAAGGTGTCGGAATTTTCAACAACTTCGAGAGAGTCTTCAAATTGTTCACATAAGAATTTGCTGTCGAATGATGGTTCGTCTTCGCAAATGATGTGGGTTTCTTTGCCGAGACTTTTCAAAAGATATTCAACCGACTTTGCAGAACCAACACAATCACCATCTGGTGAGATGTGAATGAAGATTGAAAAATTTTTGCCAGTTTTTATTGCTTTAATTGCTTCTGTGAAATTTAATTTGTTCATGGTTTTTTCCTTTAAATACTCATTATTGCATCAATGCAAATTTTGAGAAGTTTTGTTCTGAGTTGGATTTTGTCATATCTTCGCCATTGCCAACTTGTGTCGCCAACTTTGTCTGTGAAGTAGAGGAGTTCTCCGAAATAAAAGTCGTTATATTCCGCCACGCTTGCAAGGCTTGCACACTCCATTTCAACACCAATTGCGCCTTCTTGGATTCTGCGTTTTGTTCTGTTTGGTGTTTCGCGGTAAAGCGCGTCAATTGTCCAAGTTGTTCCTGTGATGTATGGCTGGTTGTGTTTTTGAAGGGCTTTTTCAATTGCCATATTAACAAAAACGTTTGTTTCGATCATTCGAGCAGCTGGCACATAATGGTATGAAAGCCCTTCATCACGAATTGCTGATGTTGGAACAAAAAACAAATCATCAATGTCAACATCATTCACAATGCATCCACAAGACCCGCAAGCAATGAATTTTGAAATTCCCACAAAGTGGAGTTCTTCAAGAAGATTGGCTGACGCAGGTCCACCAAGAGGGCAGAGGGCGATCAGAAGTTTTTTGTCATAAAGGTAAACAGGAGACACAGTGCTCGCTGATTTGAATTCATAAATCTTTTCGCACTTGTCAAAAATTTCTTTGCACTGGTCAAAAGCGCGAGGGTAAAAAATAATGCATTTGTCAACGCCAAGTTGTTGACATTCTTTGAATGCATCAAAGTTCTTTTTGCCTTGCGCAAAAAAATAATTTTTTGATTGTGTTGCGTGATCATCATCCCATTCAAGGATTGGTGCGTCACTTAATTTGATTGTCTTTTTCATAATGATCATATTATAGCATTTTATGGACAAAGCTCAAACAAATTGATGCCACACTTGCAAAATTTTGTCATATAATATAAAGATAAAATCTTGACAATAATATTTAATATATTTATAATTTTATTGTTCGCGTAATTGTTTAACAATTAAAAACAACTCAATACTTAATCACGCTGATGTGGCGCGAGTGGCGCGGCGCGTAAAAGAGAGTTGCCGGTGGCAAGTCTCTAGCCAAAGCGGGGAGCAAGTTGCACTTGCGACCGGGAAGAGCGCGATACCTTCGCAAGACACTTAAACTCGAACAACAATTAAAAACAACAAAATATTTAATCACGCTGATGTGGATCAGTGGCGCGGCGCGTAAAAGAGAGTTGCCGGTGGCAAGTCTCTAGCCAAAGCGGGGAGCAAGTTTCACTTGCGACCGGGAAGAGCGCGATACCTTCGCAAGACACTTAAACTCGAACAACAATTAAAAATAACAAAATATTTAATCACGCTGATGTGGCTCAGTGGTAGAGCATCACCTTGGTAAGGTGGGGGTCACGGGTTCAATCCCCGTCATCAGCTCCACATGGTTGTCACTTCTGAAACGAAGTGACTTTTTATTTTGACGAAAGAAGGAGTTAGTATGGAAATTTTTGAGGCTTTAGCAAAAGAATTTAACATTAAGGAAGAATATTCAAAGAATTTGATCAAGCTTTTGGATGAGGATGCAACAATCCCGTTCATTGCAAGGTACAGAAAGGAGATGCATGGAAGTTTGGATGACCAAGTGATCAGGTCATTTGCAGACAGGCTCGCATATCTCAGGAACTTTGAGGACAGAAAAGCAACAATATTGAAGTCTATTGACGAGCAAGGAAAACTCACTGATGACTTAAGGAAAAAACTTGACGAAGCAAAGACCTTGACTGAGCTTGAAGATATTTATCGTCCTTACAAGCCAAAGAGAAAGACAAGGGCAACAGAAGCGATTGCAAAAGGTCTTGAGCCTCTTGCGGACATCATCATGGAGCAAAAAGAAGATGGCAAGACACTCACGGAGCTCGCTGATCCTTTTGTTGATGAAGAAAAGGGAGTGAAGAGCACTGATGAGGCAATTCAAGGTGCAAAAGACATCATTGCAGAGAGAATCAGTGATGACAGTGACACAAGAAAAGAACTTCGTGAATTTTTGCAAAAATCTGCATTCATTGTTTCTGTCATGAAGAAGGAGAAGGAAACCAAGAAAAAGAAAGATGAAATCAAAGTTGTCAACAATGCTGACAAATATGCTGAAAAAGAAGGAAGCGCAAAAGCTTCATCTGCTGACACTTATGCAATGTATGACGGATTCAAGCAAGAAGTTGCGAAAATTCCATCACACAGAATTCTTGCAATTAATCGTGGAGAGAATGAAGGATTCCTTAAAGTGTCTCTCGAAATGAATGATGAAAAGTGTTTGGAAATTATTGGCAAAAATTTCAAGGTCAAAGAGACAATTTTCAAGGATGTTCTTTTGGACACACAAAAAGACTCTTTTGAAAGACTTATTGCTCCAAGTTTGGAGAGGGAAGTGAGGGCAGAGCTCACTGACAAAGCAAACGAGCAAGCAATTCACAATTTTGAGCTTAACCTGAAGCCTCTTTTGATGGAAGCTCCACTCAAAAACAAAAGAATTCTTGGTTTTGACCCAGGTTACAGAATGGGGTGCAAACTTGCTGTTATTGATGAAAACGGAAAGGTTCTTGACACAAGTGTGATTTATCCAACAGAGCCATTCAAGAAAATTGAAGACGCAAAGCGAATCATGACAATGCTGATTTCAAAGCACAAGGTTGACGTGATTTCAATTGGTAACGGGACAGCAAGCAAAGAAAGTGAAATTTTTGTTGCTGACCTCATCAAAATGATTGATCGAAAAGTGAACTATGCAGTTGTGTCAGAGGCTGGTGCATCAGTTTATTCAGCTTCAAAAATTGGTGCAGAAGAGTTCCCTGATTTCAATGTGAATTTGAGAAGTGCTGTGTCAATTGCAAGGCGTCTTCAAGACCCACTTGCCGAGCTCATCAAAATTGATGTCAAATCAATTGGTGTTGGTCAATATCAACACGACATGCCGCAAAAAAGACTCACCGAGGTTTTGGACGGGGTTGTTGAAGACTGCGTCAACGCTGTTGGTGCTGATGTGAACACCGCAAGTCCAAGTCTCTTGAAGCGCGTTTCTGGTTTGAACGAGGGCATTGCAAAGAACATTGTGGCTTACCGCGAAGAAAACGGTGCGTTTGCATCAAGAAAAGAGTTTTTGAAAGTTCCAAAGCTTGGAGCGAAGGCATTTGAGCAATGTGCAGGATTCTTGAGGATTGCGGGTGGAAAAGAAATTCTCGACAACACATCAGTTCACCCTGAAAGTTATGAAAGCGCAAAGAAATTGCTTGAAATTTTTGGGATGACAAAAGATGATGTCAAAAATGGCAATGTTTCGAAACTTCCTGAGCTTGTTGCTGAAAGGGGAGAAAACAAAATTGCTGTAGAGCTTGGCATTGGTGTTCCAACACTTGAAGACATTGTGGCAGAGCTTGTGAAACCTGGTCGTGACATTCGTGAAGAAGCGGAACATTTGGAGCTCAGAAGTGATGTGCTTGGAATTGAAGACCTCAAAGAGGGAATGACTCTTAAGGGAACTGTCAGAAATGTCATTGACTTTGGTGCATTTGTTGACATTGGTGTTCACCAAGACGGACTTGTTCACATCAGTGAAATTTGTGACAGATTCATCAAGCATCCAAGTGAGGAACTCACTGTTGGACAAATTGTGAATGTTAAAGTCATTTCACTTGATATTCCTAAAAAACGAATTGGGCTTTCGATCAGAAAAGCTGGCGTTGAGGAATAAAAAGTACTTTTTATTGTACAATTTATTTATTGACAAAACTTTAATTTAGAATTATAATAAAAAAGACGTTGAAAAAGAGAGTAGTTTTGGGCAAGTGACCAAAAGAAGCGAGGCGCGGTTGGTGAAAAGGCGCTGGTCATCCCAAAATGAAGGACACTTTGGAGTCAGTGATTCAAATAGAAAGCGGTTTTGAAACA
>JAFTJJ010000027.1 GCA_017456465.1 Clostridia bacterium
TACAGGAAGTGGACAAATGTCAAATTATCAAAGATATGAAGATGTTCCATGGGAAAGTTATTATAAATATGTAAAATATGTTTGGTGTTAATGATCAGGGGAGAGACAAATGAAAGATCAAAAGAAGAAAAAAAATTTAATAGTAATGATAATCGTGTTTGCTGTTGTTTCGTTTTTCACCATGTTGGGAATTGTTCTTGGTGGAGCAAAAGCAGATTCACTTGGTGAAATTCAATCATCGGATTCAGTGTTGAGCCATGTGACAGAATCAACTGAAACCGTCAAAATTGAGATATGTAATAATAATTTTGCTGGTGGCAACACTGCGTTTGATATTGGGTCTGGTGTTGAATTAACTCTTGAGAATTGCAAAATCGTTGGTTCAACGTCCGGTGCTATTTATGTTAAAGATGGTGGAGTTCTCAATTTGATTAATTGTGAATTTAATGATTGTGTGTTTTCTGATGGTAATGGGGCTGCAATCAATGCAAGTTCGTCAACTGTCAAAGTTTACAATTCATCATTTAATAATTGTTCTGCTTATAGAGGTGGAGCAATTTATGTTTCTAATGGATCTGAGGTAAAGCTTTCAGGAGAAACAACTATTGATAATTGTTCGGCTTATGCTGGAGGCGGAGTTTATGTTTCTGATGATGGATCATATACAACTAAATTTGAGTTAAATGATAATTCAATTATTTCCAACTGCGATGCGTCTTTAAATGGTGGGGCTATATTTGCATCGAATGGGAAAGTAACTGTTAATGGTGGTGAAATATTAAGCAACACAGCGGTTAATGGTGGAGCAGTTTTTTCTCTTTCAGCAATCATAACCATTGATGGCGGAGAACATATTGGGAATGTGGCAACTGAAAATGGTGGATTCCTTAATCAGAGTGGTGCAAAGGTAACAATTTCGGGTGGCTATTTTTGTGGAGACAATATCGTTGGTGCCGTGAATGGTGGATTTATTTATTCTTATGACGCAGATTTGACCATCAACAATAATGCACAAATTTCTGATTTTGTTTCAACATATGGTGCGATATATGTGACATTAGATACTAAAATGAGTGTTGAAGGTGGATTAATCAAAGGCTGCAAAGCTTCTAGCGGTGGAGCGATTTATGTTTCTGACTCTAGATCGAGTGTTGTAATGTCTGGAGGAATTTTTAATTCTTGTTCGGCAAATTCTGCGTCGGGTCTTGGGGGAAGTGTTTTCAACCAAGGTACATTCAAGATGACTGGTGGAACAATTCAAGGTGATGGCGGAGAAGAACCAATGGTTCAAGCATACCGTGGTGGTGCGATTTATAACAATGCTGGAACAGTTGATATTGAAGGTGGCAGTTTTTGTGCCAACGTTGCATCATATTCTGGTGGTGCGATTTACAACAACAATGGAACACTCAATCTCAAAGGTGGAAGTTTTCATTATAATTACGCAACATCTTATGCAGGTGCAATTTGGAATGAACGTGGAACAATTGTGATTTCTGGTACAAATTTCAAGGCAAACATGACAGTATCAGGAAATGGAAACGGTGGGGCTTTTTATAA
>JAFTJJ010000028.1 GCA_017456465.1 Clostridia bacterium
CGAGCCCATCCTATACCAGTAAACCCTTTCACCCTTTCCTCATGCGAGGTTGTGGTCATATCCGGTATTAGCAGCTGTTTCCAACTGTTATCCCGATGTATAGGGCAGGTTGCTCACGCGTTACTCACCCGTCCGCCGCTAAGAAGATTCGGAAGCAAGCTCCCAATTCTTCTCCGCTCGACTTGCATGTCTTAAGCACGCCGCCAGCGTTCGTCCTGAGCCAGAATCAAACTCTCAAGTTCAAAATCTAACTCTAGACTAACTTATACTAGCGTATAAAGTTTAGTTTAGTATGTTTCAATTAATTTGTGTTTTTCACAAAGAAATTAACAAGAATTGTTTAATTACTAAAAAACCTTGTACATTTTACTTATTCATTTGTCAAAGAACGTTTGTTGCCGTTCGCTTTCGCGTGACAACGTCCATATAATACCACATCAAATTTGTGGTGTCAACACTTTTTTCAAAAAAATTTAAAAAATTTACAAATATTTTTTGAAAGCTTGTTTCGACCTTATATTATATGATGCAGTGCTTGAATTATAACACACTTTTTTCAAAAATAAAAGCCCCTTTTTCAAAAAAAGAGGCTAATTTTTTATTTTTTTCTCGCGTACGCGTGCGCGCATATGCGTATATATATTAGATGAAGATTAATAATTCTTTATCATATTAATAATGAAATCTTTTGCATTTGCAATTTCAACTTCCACAGTTTCACCATTGTCACGGCGAACAATCTCAAGTTTTCCATTTTCAATGCTTCTTCCACAAGTCACACGAATTGGAACACCAATGAGTTCAAAGTCATTGAACTTCACCCCTGCTCTTTCGCTTCTGTCATCAAGAAGAACAGGAACACCAGCATCCTCAAGAGCATTATAAAGCTCTTCAGCAGTTTTCACTTGATTTTCCTTCTTTGTGTCAACAATAATGATGTCAACTTTGAAAGGAGCAACACTCATTGGAAGCACAAGCCCCTTTTCATCGTGATGTTGATCAATAATTGATGCAACTGTGCGCTCAAGACCAATGCCATAGCACCCCATGAAAGGCACATGATTTTTGCCATCATTTCCAACAAACACAGAATCCATAACTTCAGTATATCTTTTGCCAAGCGCGAAGATGTGTCCAAGCTCATTTCCTTGAGAAACATGCAATGGAGCACCACATTTTGGACACACATCATTCTCGTCTGCAAATCTCATGTCAGCCCATTCACACTTGATGTCACAAGCGTCAACATCACGAAGGTGCATGTTCTTTTCGTTTGCACCAACAACAAAATTCTTCATTCCTTTGATTTCAAAATCCCCAATGATTCTGACATTTTGAAGATCTCCAATTGGTCCAACAAATCCCATCACTGAGCCAATTGATTTGATTTCCTTTTCTGTTGCAAGCTCAAGATTTGTTGCTTTGAGGAAGTTTGCAAGCTTGACTTCATTGACATTTCTGTCACCACGAACAAGAACCATCACGAGATTTCCATCAGCGTTGTACACCATGCTTTTCACAAATTGCTTTGCTTCCATTTGAAGCATGTTCATAAGCTCAGCAATTGTCTTTGCGTCTGGTGTCTCAATCTTGTCATACTTGTTTTTGTAAGTTCCATCGATTGAATAAATGTCTTTGCACTCAACTTTTTCAAGGTTTGCAGCATAACCGCAGGCATCACAAAAGCCAATCTCAGCCTCACCTTCAGGAGAAATTGCCATGTATTCATGACACATGTTTCCGCCCATTGCCCCGCTGTCAGCCAAAACTGGGAAAGTCTTGATTCCAAGGTCTGCAAAGATTTTTGTGTATTCCTCACCCATAAGCTTGTAATAATCATGCAAATCCTTTTCATCAGCATGGAAAGAATAAGCGTCTTTCATTGTGAATTCACGTGCACGAACCACACCGTTTCTTGGTCTGATTTCATCTCTGTGCTTTTGTTGAATTTGATAAATCGAGAATGGAAGGTCATTGTAACTCTTCACAAACAAGTTGCTCACAAGTGTTGCATATTCCTCGTTTGTTGGAGAAATTGCATAGCCATTGTCGTTTCTGTCTTTAAGCTTGAACATTTCTTTGTTAAAAGCGTTCCAACGGTTTGAAGACTCCAAAATTTCTTGCGAAACAAGGATTGGAAATTTCATTTCGTTTGAATTTAATTTTTCCATTCCACGTCTTATTCTGAAATTAACCTTTCTCAAAATCATGTTGAAGTATGGAAGATAATAGAACAGCCCCGCTGAAACTTTTCTGATCATTCCTGCTCTGTACATGTATTTCATGCTTGTTGAATCCGCATCACTTGGTGCTTCTTTGCTGGTTGGTAATAAAAATTTGCTGTATCTCATAATTTTCTCCTGTTTTTCTGTTTATTTTTAGTCAAGACCAATTGCGGTTCTTGCTCTTTTGATTGTGTCTGCCGCAATAACCCTTGCTCTCTTTGCGCCATCTCTGAGGATTGCTTCAACCTCGTCATAGTGGCTCATGTAATAGTCATATTTTTCACGCATTGGTGAAAGATATGCGTTCATGCACCTGAAAAGCTC
>JAFTJJ010000029.1 GCA_017456465.1 Clostridia bacterium
AGCATAAACATACCCCTTTCTGCCTTTGTACATCACAGCAGTTTGATTTGGAAAATATTCATCATATAAAAGCTTGCCATCTTTGTTGAACCGGTATGTAAAAAATCCACCCGGGCTCTTGATTGGATTGTGTGCATAAAGAATTGCAAGCACCCTGCTGTTTGTGAGATAAGCATATTCTTTGCCATGATTTGAAAGCGCTGGCAAAAGTTCAATAATCCCACCAACACTTGATCCGTGATAAAGTTTCATAATCATTTCTCCTTAAAAAACTTTTAATGCCTGCCAGTTGCGTCCTTGATTTTAACAAGTTCAAACCTGTGTTTTTGATCTTTCCCTTCAACTTCTTCCACAAACATCCAAAGTGGTCTCACCCAAACAGTCCTGTCACCATAAAGCGCACGATAAACCACCATGTCCTCGAGCGTTTCACTGTGTTTTGCGACTTCTTCAACCAAATATAAATTGCCTTTGTAATGACGATAAATGCCTTTAACCACAACTTCCATTTTTACACTTCTCCCATAGCTTTTTTCATGAGCAATTGAATGCCTTCATATGTCACATCTTTTTCTGAAAGTCCATATTTTGAAACCCACTCATAAATTTCTTCTGCACTGGCGTCCTCGCTTTCAAGTTCAACCTCCATGAGTTCTCCCAAATTTTTCACAGTGTCAAAATCAAACTCAAAATTTTTGTATTCCCAAGACTCACGTGTTTTGTCAATCACCATTTGAACAGAAAAACCAAGTGCAAACAGAATCTTTTCAATTTGCTCTTTGCTTTCAACTTTTGTTTCATATTCATCACAATAAACTTGTGCTTCATAATGGATGTGCTTGTAACACAGCACTGCACCTTTGTGTGTTTCTCTGATCCTCACACATTCAATGGTCTTTCCATCTTTTTCAAACTCCCTGAAATTTGGGATGTAATATGTGTCAATTTGATGCGAAGTTCCCTTCTTCTCTGCAATTTTTTCAAGATCTTGAATTATTCTCTGCCTTTGGTCATTTGTAATCTTAAACTTGAGTTCAATTTCTTTGTCTTTCATAACCTTCCTCCAACCATTATGACATCATTATATCACAGCCTTTCAATTGTTGCAAAGCAAAAACCCTGATCAATCGATCAGAGTTTTGCTTTATACCTTTTTAAAAACATAACAGCCAAAAATTTCTCCGCCATAAACATAGTCACCAGACTTCCAGTCCATGATGAGATAATCCTCTGTGTCAATTGTTTTAATGATGAAGTTTGACGCAAGCGTTTCACTCAAAATGTAACCATCAGTCCATTTGTTTTTGTAAATGTTTCCGTTTGAAAACTCTTTGAAACAATCACCGTTTGCCATAAGACTGAGTGTTTTCAAGATTCCCTTCTGTGGATTTTTTCTTGGCTTGTATGTTTCTTTGTCTGCAATTTGTATGAAATCAACACACTCCCAAGAGCCAATTGCCTTTGGATTTGGCACAAAAGGCATGTTTGTGTCATCTTTTCTTTCAATTTCGGATTTTGTGTAAGCTTTGGTGTCAAATCGATCAAAAACAAGCGTAATTTCATGCTCGTTGTCTTCGTTTGTGACATCAACAAACAACTTGTTTCCTTCAATCTTATATTTATAAACTTGTCCACCATAGTGATAAATTTCACCCTTCGTCCAACACTTAAAGATCCAGTAGCCTTCACCATTTGGCAAGAAATAGATTTCTTTCAAAAGAACATCAGCATCAACAAAAGAATCACCTTTTTCAAACAGTTCTTTGCTTACTGCAGAACAAACATACACCCATTTGCCAATTGAATTTTCATCATTTTTGAATGGTTTCATATTTTTCCCTCCTATTTTTTCTTTGATATAGGAGATAAGATTAATTTTTTCTTTCAACTTTCCAAGCTCTCTCTCAAGTTCTGCGCGCTTGTCCCCAAGAGAAAACTCATCAAAAGACTTTATTTCAGCCAGTGAAAAATTCAATTCTTTCAAAATTTGAATTTTGTAAATTGTCTCAAGATTTGCTTCACTGTAATATCTGTAACCCGTGTATTTATCGACTTCCACCGGCTTCACGAGTCCAAACTCTTCATAGTACCTTAAGGTTTTGATTGAGATATCACAAATCTTTGAAACATCACCAATTTTATAAAGTTTTTGCATTAATCTTTCCTCCTTGTGATCACATCATAAACCTACAGCCAACTGGAGAGTCAATAGTTTTTTTGAAATATTTTTCAAAATTTTATTTTTGATCTTCTTCTTCAATAAAATGCTTGATGTCAATGCTCACATAGTCATGTGGGCACTGGACAAGATTCCCGCCTTCATCCAAAACAGAAGCAAGCGAAGAATCAGAAAACACCTTGATCACATATTTTGAACGCTCAGATAAAAAATTGTTGACTGCCTGCTGAAGTCTTCGATTTTTCATATCACGCAAGATGAAAACAATTTCATGTCTGCCGTTTTTCTCAATAAAATTGCTTATGTCAAATGACATCGGAGCTCGTTTCAAGTAGTCCACAATTCCGTTTGAATCACATGAAAGCATGTCTTCAAGCCCTTGATTTATGTCTTGAAGCAATATTTTTTCTCTGCCAGTCAACTCCGAAGTTTTGGATTCAAGCAAACTTTTCATCACAAGACCATTAACAAGACCCCTTGCAAGAATTGGAACATAAAACTCCTCAAAATCTTCACACGATTCTTCAAATGCTCCAACAACGCCATCGGATAAATTAATAATATGAGCCACCCCATCCGCACTTTCTTTTTCTAGTGTTTCTTGAACAACCTTCAAAACATCTTCAGAACAATTCGTAAAAACACAATTATCCCCTCGATTGCCAGCGGTCAAAAACGCATCAACAAAATATTTACTAAACTTCACTTGAGGCTATTCTCCTTGATATTCTTGAATTTTTTGCATTTCCTTGAACACAATTTCAACATAATTTTTCACCACAACATCATGAGGATCACAAGGCTTTTTGTCCTCAGTTATGCTTGCCATTCGTTCTTCCAAAATTTTGTCATGGAACAACCTTTGTGCAATTTCGTCAAAGTGCTCAATTCCAGCATTATTCTTTACAAATTCATAAAATTTGTTCATGGTTGCTTCTGGTTCTTTTTTATATTCTTCGATCAGACACCTTGCATAAACCTGACCAACAACATATCTTGCCATGAATGCTTTATCATCATATTCTGGGTTCACTTCCGGAGTCATTGAATATGCTGTCCTTGCAAATAAATCCACATGATCTGCAACACTTGCATTTTGCACCCATCTTCTAATGTTTTCCGGTGTGATTCTTTCATCACGGTGGTGATTTTGAAGTTCAAAGGCAACCCTGTCAGCGTTGTGAAAGAGATATAAATAAAACAAGTTTTCAACAAAGAGCGATTCAACTTCAACCCCTTCCCAAAACTTTGGAAGAATGTTTTGCTCACTGCTGTTGCACTCATTCATTGCGTGAGCAACCTCGTGCATTGCAGTTGCAATGTGATGAAAACTTGTGTGGAAAATGTCATCAGACAAGAACTCAAGAGCAATTGGCGTTTCGAGATAACACTTACCACCAACCTTTTCAACTCCAGTGACAACATCTGGTGCATCAACAACACCTTCACTATAATTCACATCCACGCGTGGATTTTCAAGATCCAAAATCCGCTTGAATTCTCTTGCATAAGCAGTGTCCCCCATCATCGTTGAAACAAAATCATCCATAAGCCACTCAAGGTCGTCGTTGTGCACCAAAAAAGAATAATCCGACTTGTCAAAATAATAATTGTCTTCATCACCAATCACTTTTGAATAATACTCATCTTCAGCCATAAAAATCCCCATGAAATATGGTTCGATCATCTCCGCATATTTGGCTTCTTTTTCTTCAAATTCAGGTGTAATTTCTCTTGGAACCATGAAGTGTCCCTCCACACAATTTTTTAATTATAAATATTATACCATAAAAATCCAAATTTTGAAAGATATTGTTGACATTTTGACAAAAAAGAAAAGCACCAACAAACATTGGTGCTTATGTGAATATTAAAAACTTGATTGTTACTTGTCACTAGTCATAATTTTCTTAAAAAAGACAGTCGAAAGCAAAATGCTGACAAACATAAAAATAACAATTGGCAAAAGTCCAAACCATGCCACTCCATTAAAAACATAAACATCCCCAAACGCATTTGTGGCATTTGTCACAACTCTTCCAATATAGACCGATGGATAGAAAGGCAAGCACCTGCAAATGGTCTCAAATCCGCCCATGGTTTCAAGTGGCATCCAACAACCCCCAAGAATTCCTGACAAGCTGATAAACACTGAAGTAATTCCCGGAGCTGATTTGTCATTGAACAGCGAACCAAACAACAGCCCAAGAAATATGTTTGTGATCATAATTGGAATTTGGCTTAAAATCAAAAGCAAAATTTCACCAAATGTCAAAAATGCCACACCATCAACAACTGAAATCAAAAAGCTGACAAAAATACAAACAATTGTTTGCAAAAATCCAACAATAAGACCAACAAAAGCATAACCAAGAATATATTCGTGTGCTTTCATTGGAGATGAATAAAGCCTTTTCAGAAAAAATGTTTGCTTGTCTTTTGAAACAATGAGTGACATCGTGAGCATTACAAAAGAATATGAAAAAGTAATAATTCCAGGAAGCAGTGACCTCGTCTCAAATGTCGGTGTTTGCGAATTTGAAAAATTGTTAATAACATAAAACAACAAAAACATCAAAATTGGGAACCCCAAACAAAAAATATAAATAATTGGATCCCTAAAAACTTCTTTAAAATTTCTCTTTAAAAAATTTATTGTTCTGCTCATTTTGCACTCTCCACAATTTTGATAAATGCATCCTCAAAAGTCTCTGCATTTGCGACTTTTTTCATCTCGTCAATCGTTCCAACATTCAAAACTTTGCCATGTGACAAAATGGCAACCCTGTCACACAACTGCTCAATCTCTTCCATATAGTGCGATGTCAAAACAATTGTCATTTTGCCTTTAAGCTTTTCGATTATGCCCCAAAGTTCACGACGCGCAAACACATCAAGACCAAGTGTTGGTTCATCCAAAAACAAAATTTTTGGTTTTGAAATGAGCGCAATTGCAATCGAAAGACGCCTCTTAAATCCCCCAGATAAAGTTTTTGCCCTTTGTTGCAAAACACTCTCAAGTCCAAAAATTTTCACAATTTCACTCATCTCATTTTGATTTTCATTGCCATAAATATTTGCAAAAAATTCCAAATTTTCTTTTACTGTGAGGTTATTTGCAATTGAAGTTTCTTGTGGCGAAACATCCACAATTGTCTTGATTTGTTCAATTTCACGATCAATATCAAAACCACCAATCACAATTTTCCCGCTTGATTTTTTTGTGAGACCACAAAGAATCTTGATGAGAGTTGTTTTCCCTGCTCCATTCACACCAAGCAAACCAAAAAGCTCACCACTTTTGATTTCCAAACTCACACAATCAAGTGCTTTTGTCTCCTTATAGTTTTTGCAAACGCTTTGAATTGAAATAATATCCATACACAAATATTTAACCTCTTTTATCAATCAAAATAAAATAATTCTTCAAACTTTGCATCCAGTGCAACACACAAAAGAAGCGCGAGCTTTGCCGATGGATTAAAAAGATTTTTTTCAATCGAAATGATTGTTTGTCTTGTTGTTCCAACAGTTTTTGCAAGCTCCTCTTGGCTCAAATTCTTTTGTTGCCTATATTCCTTTAATTTATTCTTCAAAATTAATTCATTGTCCATGGAATGACTCCTGTTGCAAGTAAAACATAAAATACCATCATTATTGCAAATCCTAGTGTATGCAAAATTGCACCAATCATAATTCCAGCAAGCTTGCGCTTTGCTACAAAAAATTGCATAAAATGAAACACTGCTGCCCACGCATAACAAACAGCGCCGATTGCATACATGCTCGAAAAGTGTCCGAGTGCCCCCTCAACAATAATCAAAGCAACAGCAAAAACGACTGCAACAACATTTGCAATCCAACACGATGTGTTTATTTTTGCCTTTTCCATCTCCCCAACAATTGGAGTTTTTGCACTTGCCCTTTCCAAAATTTCTTTGTTGTCCATAAATAAAACCTCTAAATATTATTGTAAAGTTTTCTTTACATTTCATTATATTTGAGATTTGTGTTTGTGTCAAGTTTTATTTACATTTTACTTATAATTTTTTTGTGAAACAAATAATTCTGTTTGATTCCTCAAATCCAATACTTTTGTGAAAGACCTCACTTGCAGTGTTTTCAAGCTCACAGTCACTTGCAAATTCGCTGCAGCCCATCTCCTTTGCCCAGTTTTCGCACGCCGCAACAAGACATCGTGCAACGCCTTGTTGTCTGTTCACTTCTTCCACAAAAACACCCTCAAGATACCCAACAGGACTCGTCTCTGTTCCTTCAACATAATCATGCCTGAGACTTGCATATGCAAATCCAACAATGCTTCCACTCTCCTCACAAACAAGCACAGCTCGATCATCATCATGAATGAACCCTTCAAACTCGGCTGTCAAACTTTCAAGCGTGTTGTCTTTCCACATCTTGAGCGCAAGTGCTGCCACGCGTCCCACATCTTCAATTCTTGCTCTTCGAATCATAATTTCCTCCGAATTTAAAATACCACATATTTTTATTTGAATGCAAATGTTTTATTATCGTTTGATTTGGTAAATATTTTACTTATGAAAAACATCTTACTTTATTTGAGTGCCTTTATTCCAATGTATGCCCTCATCATGATCAAGCAAGCAATCGAAATGATTGTTGGAAATGTGAAAACCAATTTCATCACCATTTTTGTGCTTTGCTTGCTGCTTGTTGTAATTATTTTGGGTCTCATTGGTCTTATCCTTGAAACCAATCGAAAGAAAAAAGCCCAAAAAATCAAAATCATCAACAAAACAAACACCACCGATGAACATTTCCTTGGTTATTTTTCACTTTTTGTGCTTTTTGCAATTACCTTTGATTTGTCCAAAATCAGCATGCTTGTTGTCTTCGTTTTGATCCTAGTCATGATTGGAGTTGTTTATGTCAAAAACAAACTTTTTTACATCAATCCATTCCTTAACATATTGGGCTTCAACTTTTATGATATTACATATGTTGACTCAAACGATAAAAACAAACAAGAAAAAACAACAAAAATATTTTTTAAAGGCGACCTTCTTTTGAACAAACAGTATTGCGTGAGCATCAAAGATGAAAACTTCAGCTTTCTTGACCGAAAAGGTTGCAAGAAATAAAAAAACCAAGGAATAACTCCTTGGGCAATTATATTATTCAGCACTTATGAGAAAAATTCTCTTTTTGAACGCTCCACGCTTGTTGACTTTGTTGACTCTGATCTTTTCAAACTCTGATTGTGAACAATTTTTTGCATCCAAAATTGCTCTCAAAACCTCTTCCATGTCTGCAAGTTCTTCCACTTCCCCAGACTCCAAATATTCTTTGAGTTCTTCTTGAAGTTTTGTGTTGAGTTCAAAAAGATACTCTTCATCTGATAAAATTCTTGTCACTGGTTCTTCACCATTGCTTCTGATTATTTCTGGAATATTGTCACGGACAAGTTTGTTGTAAGTTTTCATAACTTTGTTTTCTCCCATCTTTAATACTCTTGCACCAAGTTGAGCGGTCCATCAATTTGAGTGTAAATTTGCATGTTTTCAGCAAATCTCCCCATCTTGGTCTGTATGTCATACTCTTCAATTAGTTCTTTTTGCAATGCCTCATAAAGAGCAATCGCCTTTTCTTTGTCTGCAGACAATGAAAAATCTGGTCTTGTGCCAGTTGCTTGTTTCCTGTCACAAAGCGTAAAATTTGACACCAAAAGAACTTCACCGTCCACATCTTTGATGTTTTTCTTTAATTTCCCGTCATCATCCTTAAAAAGCCTCAAACTTGCAATTCTGTGTGCAATTTTCTTCATATTGTCCTCTGTGTCTTCGCGAATGACCCCCACAAACACATTGTACCACTCCACAATTTCACTCACAAGCTCACCGTTAACTTCAAGCCTTGACGACTTCACTCTTTGAATAACAATTCTCATAATTTTCACCTTTTACAAAAGAACTTTCATAATGCTTTCATATTTATCTTTTGTTAATTCTTGTGTTTCTTTGCTCATCTTTGCATAACTTTTTTTGATTTTATTTTTCACAAAATCATTACACTCTTGAATATCCTTTCCAAGATATGCTCTCCAACAAATAAGTTCAACAACATTATCGAGATGGCTCAATGCATCTGCATCAGCGACACAAATTTCTTCAATAGTAAACTTTTCCCGCACCACACTTGCCCTATGGTTTTGGATGCAACTTTTAACTCTGTCGATAAATTCTTGAGAAAATCCATCTTGCAACAACACCCCTTCTGCAAGTTCTGCACCAAGTATATGATGATTATCACTATTTGCAAAATCCAAGAGGTTTGCATAATCATGAAAAATTGCACCAACTTCCACAACATCTCTGTCCGCGCCATATTTCTCTGCAAGCATAATTGCATTTTGTATTACTGGAAATAAGTGATATTTCCATGTTTGACCAATGTTACAATTTTGTGTCTTGTCATAAATTGCTGCTTGTTCTTCTATTAAATCATAATATTTTTTATACTTCATTGTTCAACCTCCAAACTTAAACATGTTGCATTTGCTCATTTTCGATCATTGTGAAAAACATTTCACAATGCCATTATTATATCACATCCACCTCTCCATGTATAGCAAAATTTGAACAAAAAAAAAGCATGAGCACCATTGTTGGTGCTCATGCTCTGTGCTATTTCATTTCATCTGCTTCTTCAGCAATGCAGTCAATCAATTCTTCAAAATCGTATGTCCCACCAAAAAAGAAATCAAATATTTCTTTGCATCGCGTTGTCAAATCTTCAACATTTTCTGGCTTTGTCTTCCCATTGAGATTCATCAGCATTTGTTTTTGCATGTCCACAATCAAGAGTTTTGAGGCACTCAACCCCACAGACTCTGACAAAGTTCTGTCACGGTCAACATAACTCACATTTTGCGCATTGTCCACAAATTGAATGTTGTCATGAGCAAGCGAATTTCGAACCAGTGAAATGGTGTCAAAAACATTTGAAGATCTTCCAAAAATTTTGTAATAGTCGTTCTGGTCATATGTGATTTTTGAAGCAAGCAATGAATATTGAATCAAGTGATACATTTTTTCTTCAAACATGATGTCAGTTTTTCGCTTGACTGAATTATCTAAATAAAAGAGCGACAAATTGAGCATTTGCATCGGAAGCATAAAACCTTTAAGCGCCCTGTCAAGATGATGAGTAACCTCTCCATCAAGAAGTTCAGATGGAAAATAAGAATACTTCCTGCCTTTTTCATAGACAAACTTTTTGATGGCGCTTATGATTTCCTTTTTTGATATAATAATTGGCTCATCGGTTACAAAATCTTTTCTTTGTGGCTGAAGAACAAAATACAATTTTTTTTGTATAAACATCATAACTTATTTCAAAATTCCCATGAGCAAAACTATTCCTTATATCCCTTTCAATGAGATTTCTCGCAAAAGTTGCCACTTGTTCATCACTAAGCGACGCATGCTTAGGATGATTTTTTATTAAAGTTTTATAACTTTCTTCGCGCTCTTTATAGTAAGGCTCCAAATCAAAAGGATTTGTTTCATGAATTTTTGTAATGAGCATGGTTGCATACAAACACAAAGCACCAGCATGCATTGCTTGAGACCTGTCATCGAAAGTTTTATCAGCATAAAAAACACCAGCACTTGAACCCAGTTCTGGATAAAAATCCAACATAACTTTTTCTCGTGCTGATGGTGAAATTCTGACCGGTCTCAATTTGCTGATATCCATAATTAAACACCTACATTTGACTTTGTTCAGATGATTCTCGTAGTTCATCCAAAACTTCAGAGCAATCTCTCAAAAACTTTTCTTTTTTCACTCTCGCTTTTTCTTCTTCTAAATAATCATCTTTAAGGTACTCACATGCGAATTTGACCAATTCTTCTCCAGTAACCACAGCCTCGTCATCTTCCAAAAAACACAATTTTCGTTCCTTTCTTGAAAGATGCTTGTTTTGACGAGAATGCAATAGTGGTTGAGCCAAAAGTGGCCCCACATTCATAAGATTTATAATAACTTCCCCGTTTTCATTGGTTTGAGTTTCTTTGAGACATCTCAAAAAATCTCTGTAAGATTGAGGCAAGTACACAAATCTGTCGTCAACATGTCTTGAATGCTTCACACAAAGAGTATCTCCAAAAAGTTTGCGCATCAAATCCCCATGTTTTGTTTGCAAGTAAACAAACTCAATGTGATATTTATTTAGACTTGGATACTTTTTTTCGGTCTCAGTAAATTCAAATATTCTAACTCTTTCAAATTTCATAAATATTACTCCTTAGCATTAACACTCTTAATAAGTTATCACAAAAAATATATATTTGCAATAGTTTAATAATTATGAATTACCACAGCCTCTTCAGACTCTTCTGGTTCTTCAAACAAAAGCTTGTTTTTCTCAAAATTTTTCAAGTGAATTTCAGCCCACTATCTTGGACGTGTTGCAACAATTCTTTGCTTCAAAATTTCATCTAGCACAAACAAATAATTCTGTTTTTGTCTGTGAGCAAATTGATATATTTCACATCCTCAATCCTAGAATTGTCAACAAAAAAAGTCACAACATTTTCATTCAAATACAAAAGCGCAAGCCCAGTGTCCAAACACTTTGCTGTTTCTGCTGTTGGGAATGCCACTCCTTCTGATTTTGCATGTTGCATAATAGTTGCTGAATCTCTCATAATTCATCCCCCTTGTAAAAAAGTTTTACTGTTGTCATGGTGACAAATTTTATTATTTCTTGTTAAATGAATTATACACTCAAAAAATCAAATCACCCATCAAACAAAAAAGTCAACGGACTGTAAATCCGTTGACTTTAATTTCAAAAATATTATTTTGTTTAAAGAAGTTCTTTATTGAATAATAACAATTTGATTTTTTTAATTTGCGTTGATAAAATTTTTGATTTTGTCCATATGAATTGCAAATGAGCACCCTTGAACAACATCGCCATTTTTATCTTTCAGCCTGAAACTTATGATTCCAATCAACTTTCCATTTTTGTTAAAGACAGGGCCACCACTGTTGCCTTCATTTATGACAAAACTTGTTTGAATTGCATTAATAGTGTTGCCATTATAAGTAACGTTCCTTGAATTGCTTGAAATTACACCTTGCGTAAATGACAGTCCAAAACCGTTTGGATTTCCGATTGAAAAAATGGTTTCTCCATTGCGAATGTTATTTGCAAATTCAAAATAAACAACTTTTTCCCAATCAACTTGAATGAGTGCCAAATCCTCAGTTTCAGAAATTTTCAAAACTTCTGCTTTTGTGAATTCTTCTTGAGTTGCTGTTCTCACAAATATGTGTGAATAATATGAATTTGTACTTGAGTTCATAACAACATGCTTGTTTGTGAGTATTGTCCCATCAGAATCAACGAAACAGCCCGTTGCATACCCCCAAGTTTCTTCATCGTCTGAAGCCTTTATCTCAACGACTTTAAGAATGTTTTTTTCAAACACATTCTCTGTGTTGTCATTCATTAAATATACACTCAAAAAAATATTCAGCACAAGCAACACACCAAGCAAACAATAACTAATTATTAATAAAATTTTAGTCCTCTTGTCCAAAAGATCATCTCCTCTCATTTTATGAATGACTCTCTGATTCAACCAAATATTTAATATTCACATCAATCATTTCTGAAACGCATTTTCCCGTCTTTTCAATTGGATCGTAAATGAACATTCTGTCAGGAATGTGCTTTTCATTACTGCACATCAAAAAGATTTCATTGTAATCATCCGCCTCTCCTGAACTTTGTGTAACAAACAAATAATAATCATCACCGTTTATCGCACCATCTGTATATGTCAGAACATCATCATAGTTCTCAAGCCATTCATCTTTATTTGCAGGATATGCATCTGCCAACTTTTTGTAACGTTTAACATTAAAATTTTCTAATAAATATTTTTCAATTTCTTCGATAGTGTAAAATTCTTTTTTGCTAATTTTCATAAAAACTCCTTTATGCCACAGGTGCTCCACTAAATGGTTGACCAAAGAATGAGTGAACTGCACCATATTTTTTAAGTGATCCTTTTGTGAGTGCATGATAATGATAGAACCCATAATCAATCTGCTGCCCATTGATCATGAATGATATGTTGTGCCTTTCAGTAACATACACTTCAGGCACGCCACGCTTGATAATGCCAGGAACAAACCCTGCACCTGTCACACATTTTTCTGCTGTTGATGAAAATGGAGACCAAACAGAACCACCTTTCTTTATCCAGTTTCTTGCATTTTCATAGCTAGTAAATTTATATTTCACTGGAATAAATCCATTCCCTGTAATTGTTCCACAAAGCAAATAGCAATCTTTTCTGTTTTTTGCTTTTTTATAAACTTCAGTTGCAAGTTCAGCTGTCAATGACACCGCTGCCGACAATGCAATTGCTGTAATCTTTCCACAAGCAAGTTTGATTCTCTCCCAGAAAGATTTAACTCCATCTTTCACCCCTGAGAGCAATCTGTCCAAATCTCTACTGATCACATCACTGTTTTCAGCAACAACGATCACAGTTGTTGCCACAACCGCCACAACAACGATTGCCACAACTTGCTTTACAGTGAGTGCTGCAAAAAATGAAATTGCCGCTGTGAGAAAGAAACATTCTTCAACATTCTCTTCATTTAATTCATCCAAAATGTTAACTTTGTCACCATTTTCATCAACGATGAACAGTTCCTCCGTTTCTTCATCATATTCTGTTGAAAATTTGAAACTTTCATTAAATACATGTTCTCCGTCAATGACCACATCATTTGATATTTCAATGGTTTCATCTGATGACGACAGTTTTGCACCAATATTTTTTGTCACTTCACTGTCTTCATATTCTGTTGAGAGCAAATCTAATTCACTGTAATTAATCTCTCCCGAAAAATAATAATTGTCGCCATCATTTTCAGTTTGTACGTTAGAAAATTGTTCACTGAGCTTGTCGACTTTTTCTTCATACGACAATGTTCCTAACTCTTCAGTATTGATATTTCGAGTCGCCAGTTGATGTTGGGAATTGCTTATACTTGGCAAAATTATAGATAAGCACATCAAAAGAGCCATTACACAAGAAGCAATAATTATCCCACGTTTTTGTTTTTTCATATTACCTCCTTTTTCAGAAAAAGCTATAAAAAAAGAGCGGAAAAGACCCAGCTCTAAATTTAGATCTTTTTTCGCTCTTTAAAACTTTTTCCATAATACATATTATATTGTAAAAAATTAAATTGTCAATAAATTTTCAACATTATCGAAAATAATCATACAAACAAACTTGCTGACTGCATAATCATTCCTCTATTTTGATAACAAGCACTTGGTCATTGTTGAGTTAAACAATAACTTAATCTTGCTTGTTTTCTTTCTTCTCTCCAATAATTTTTCTTGCAACACATCCAAATCCAGGAATGTCTTTTCGAAGCGCAAAACAAACGATTGTCATAACAGCAAAAATCAAAATCAAGAACATAAAAATAATGCTGCTGATGCGGTTGTATGCTGTGATGTTTTCATAAAGCTGGCTTGAATAATAATTCTCTCCAAGCATTGCAATATTATTAATTATTCCAACAATAACAGCAAGAATTGCTCTCAAACTATACAAAAGCATAATAATGAGCGCAGGCTGTGCCACTTTCAAAATCACTTCACGGTCTTTGACTGCAAGAATTGCATAACTCATCGCCACCACCATGAGCCCCACACAAACAATGTCATTGATCGGGTACATAATAAGCGAAAGCACTGCAAGAATAATTGCATATTTTCCTTTATTCATAAAAATCCCTCCTTTTTCATATCACCATAATATGACAAAGATCGGCAAATTGTCAATTCATTTTAAGTGATAAGATCAGTGATTACGCCTAATGTGTTAATAAATCTTCAAAAAATTCTTTCTAAAAAAGTTTACGATTAATATAATCTTCATAATCTTTTTTATGAACTTTACCAGTTAAATGAAGTCTATCACTCACAGAACGAATTTCTCTTATACGTTTATAAGCTGCGTTCTGACCACATTGAAAGATAACCATTATGTCTTTGACATTAAAGACTTCCTTTTCCATAACTTCCTTTATATTCATTTTTGATCCTCCTTTAATTTAATGATTTCTTATAGTCCAAATCA
>JAFTJJ010000030.1 GCA_017456465.1 Clostridia bacterium
CCATAAAGAATGCACTGTTTCCACAAGGAAGAACGATTCCCTCGTTCGTTGGAAGACCAATTTCATAGGCCTCGAATTTTCCCTTCTTGTCACCCAGTGCCTTTTTCATCACATTTTCAAGAACCGTCGCGCCAAGCCCAGTGGTGTAACTGTTGATCAGCATGAAAAGCGGCTTGTCCGAAAGAACTTTTGATGCAAGCTCAACAAAGTCAGCGAGATTGTCCTCAAGTTTCCAAACTTCTCCGTTTGTGCCCCTGCCATAACTTGGTGGGTCCATGATGATTCCGTCATAAAAATGCCCACGCTTGATCTCGCGCTCAATAAATTTCCTGCAATCGTCAACAATATATCTGATTGGCTTGTCCTCGAGCCCTGAAAGCTTTGCGTTCTGCTTTGCACGCTCAACCATGTTTTTTGCGCTGTCAACATGACACACACTCGCCCCTGCACTTGCACAGGCAACAGTTGCGCCACCTGTGTAAGCAAAAAGATTGAGAACACTTATTGGACGCTTCGCATCTTTGATCATTTGAATCATCCTGTCCCAGTTGTATGCTTGCTCTGGGAAAAGCCCCGTGTGCTTGAACCCCATTGGTTTCAAAGCAAATGTCAGGTTTTTGTATGACACGTTCCACTCTTGTGGCATGTGTTTTTTTGTCTCCCACGCTCCACCACCAGTCGAACTTCTGTGATAATGCGCATTCAAATTTTTGTGCTTTGACAAATCCACATCAGCATGCCAAATGACTTGAGGATCTGGACGAAGCAAAACAATGTTTCCCCATCTCTCAAGCTTTTCACCGTCTCCTGTCGCGATGATTTCATAGTCCTTCCAGTCTTTTGTGTAATTCATTGGTCAACCCTTTTTAATATCTGTCAATGATGGTCTGCATTTCAATTGTGTCGTTTGCGACAACAACCCCAACAGGCTCTTCATCATAGTTTCCGTTTTTTGTAATGACAACAACACCAAGCTTCTTGTTTTGTTGAAACAAATAAAGCATGTTGTCAATGGTGATTGTCGCTGGCACAACTTCATAATGATTTGTTATATCTCTGACTGCAATGTTCTCACCCACTGTTCCGTTCATGAACATGTCAATGTCAACACCATCCAAAATGCACTTCCCAATTGCATCAATGATCATTTTTCTGTTGATGACTCCCACAAGAGTTTTGTGGTCATAAACAGGAACAACCGAATATCCCGATTTGTAAAGCTCAGCCATCACAAAAGATAACTTTGTGTCAACTGTCACACAAAAAACAGATCTTGCAGCAATCGAATCAACCACACGTGGTGGTGTTGTGACAAGCCTTGCAATTGACTCAAGCTTTTCCACAATTTCTTCGTTTGGCTCAGCAATGATGTTTGCGTCTGTGTTGTTGTGAACAATTGCGTTTCTGAGCCTTGCATAATCAATCAGGTCCTCTTTGTATTTCCTGATCACTGGACTCACTCCAGCAGTTTGCCTGATCATGTCAGAAAAAGACATTGAACGCTTGATGTTATAAATTTCTCTCGCGCCTTGGTCAAGCCTGTTGTATGCTTCAATGAAACGCCTTGCATTTGGATTGTTTGCCATGCTCTGCCACCCCTACTTTTTATAATATCATACTAACATATTATAAACATCAAAGTCAATTGTTTTCAAAAACCAACAATAAGAGCATAAATAATTTCATGAATAACCGTTGCAAAAAGCCAAAACTTGGTGTATAATTGCAGAAGTGTTACACTAAATGCGGGAAGCTAGCGGTGTCCTGTAACCCGAAATCCGCTATACGCGGGGCTGAAAGACTTGCCGAGGTTTGGTGTATGGAAGGCTGAACATGGTGTGCGGTGATGATTCCAAGGTCCCATGCAATGCTCATTTGTGAACCGTGTCAGAGCTTGACGGCAGCAGCACTAAGCAAACTTGGAGCATGTGCCATGGGGTGGCTTTGGAGGAGCTTGCTACCACTGTCCCCGCTTCGGTGCATCAAATCAAAGCAAGCCGTGTAACACTTTTTTATTCAAAAAATATTACTCCAAAAAATTTGAAAATATATTCATAAAAAATGAGATCAAACAAAAAACATCGCAAATTTTTCATTGCGATGTTTTTTTTGTTTTGTCATTACATTCATTATTTAACTTTAGAAATTAAAATGGCTACTCACCATCATCTTTAATTGCTTCACAAGGCAACTCTTGCATTTCAACCGAATTTCATTCAAACAAAATGAAGAGGTTTCATCTATTCGTCATAATCATCCAACACATTCTCTTTCTTCTTTGATTTTAAAAGCATAATGGTCACCACAGCGCCAGAACACAAGAGCATAAACGCCATGACCCCATAAACAAACTTTTTTTGAAATCCATCTTTACCCATCGGTGAAACAAGCACACTCTCTCCAATCTGTTCCCCGCTTGCGGAGGTGCTCACAATGTCATATTTAGTCAAGAACTCTTCGAATTGACCAACTGTATAATTCATTCGTATTGCTCCGTTAATGCCATAATGAGTACCTTCATTGCTTGGGGTAAATAGTGTGATCCCCGCATCGTTATACGACCTCCAATAATACTCTGTTGAACCGGAACCGTAATAATACCAATTATCAGCCCATCCATCAGGAGTGTAATGAACGTAATTATAATCACAGAAAATATTCATTAGATTATCACATCCATAAAATGCACCCCTATTAATAGTTGTAACTGTCTGAGGAAGAAACAAATAACTTAAACCACTGCAGCCAGAAAATGAGTTTTGGCTCAATGTTTTAACATTATCTGAAAGAATAATAACTTTCACTTCCAAACAAAGCCTTGTTTGTGGCACTGTTTCCAATTCCACATATAACTTTTCGACCGTCAATCCGATGAATGCATCCTCGTCAATAGAAGTGAGTGTGTTTGGAATGGTCAATTCACTGAGTGTCACACCGTTGAAACAATAGTTTTCCACAGCTATCGAAGGTCCCAGATCCACATTTTTGAGCATAGGACAATTTTCAAACGCACCAGCCCCTATGACGCACGCTGACTGAATGGTCACCGTCTCAAGATATTGTGATTCTGCAAATGCATATGCGTCAATATATTTCACATTACTTGGAATTGTGATCGATGTAAGAGAAGATTTATCAAATGCCCTATTAGATATTCCATAAACATCTTCAGGGATTTCGATTTCTTTCTCTCCTCCCAAATATGATTTTATATACTTTTTCCCGTTCACGGTCTCATACATAAAACCATTATTATTCACAAGTCCATTATATGTTTTTCTATCTATGCCCCAAAAAATATTTACATCATCTGTCAACTCATTTTTTCTCCAGCCATCTTGAAATCCATCAAGTTCTGATGCTGTCTCAAAATATATTTTAATAAGATAGCAATTGATTTCTGAATCCCAACCACCTGCACCCGTAAATGGTCCAAACGTAAAAACACTAGTCAAGGTTGTGACACTTTTTGGAATAAATAAATATAACAAGTTTGTACATCTTGCAAATGCTCCAGAATTGATTGTTTCAACTGAATCATCAATATAAACATCTTTCAAACTGTCACACGCAAAGAACGCATTTTGTGCAATAGACGTTCCATAAAAATATACAGTTTCCAATTTGCTACTGTAAGAGAAAACCGTGTTATTTGAATAAGTTGTCAATGTCACAATGTTGGCGCCACCAGCAAAATTATCTTTCATTCCAACATTTGCAGTTGTCATAATTTGTAAAGTTGCTATATTTGTGCATCCCGAAAACACTGTGTTGTTGAGTGTGTCCGCACAAAAGGTCAATTTCACAATTCCAGTACAATTTTCAAAAGCATAATCTCCAATTGGAGATTCATTCCCCTCACTGGCATTAAAATTATTCGGAATGTTCAAATCAGAAATTCCCGTACATCCAGCAAAGGCATATGCACCGATCTTATTTAATCCAGAAACATTATTAAATGTCAAACTAGTAATTTGTGAAAGACCTTCAAAACCATTGTCAGCAACATTACTGCTCGTTGTCAAGGATTGCAAACGCGCCCCACCACCAAACAGGTTTGCTGAAATTTCCAAAGTTGAATTCAAAACCATCAAAGTACTTATGTTACTTCAACAACTAAATGCTGTTGAATCAATGTTTGAAACACCGCTTCCAATCGTAAGATTTTCCATCACAGCACAATATGCCAACGCAGAATAGCCAATTTCTGTTGTTGTGTGTGGAATCGTCAAACTTGTAATTGGCTTGTTAAACAAACAATAACTGCCAAAAGTCACAATGTCAGTTGGCAACTTGGAAAAATCAGTCCCCATGCAAGTGTCAACCAAAACTTTGTTGCTGCTTCCATAAATCAAATTGTTGTCATAGTCCGTAAACAACTCATTATTGTCATCAATTTCAATTGTTGTCAGCAAAGAACATTGCAAAAATGGTGCTCCCAAAACATTCCTAACACTTGCAGGTATTCTCACACTTGTAATGTTTGTGTTATAAAAAGCATAGGATTGAATGCTCTCAACGCCTTCATGCAAAGTGATTGACGTCAAACCTGTTTCTCGGAATGAATTTGCTCTAAGATCAATTCCTGTCACAACCCCTTCAGCTTGAGGTTGACCAACAACAAGTGTTTTGAGTGTTGAACATCCCCAAAACGCTGCTCCAATTGCCCCAGCAGACGAGACATCACTGTTTGTGTGAAGAGTTTCAAGACTTGAACAGCCACCAAACATTTCTGCTGAAATTGTGAGAGCGCTTGTTTTCACACTCAAATTCTTAATTGAATCCGCAAATGCCTCACTTCCAATGGTTAACACACTTTCAGAAATGGTCAAATTTTGAATCTGTGTTGCACTTGCAAAACCATTGTCAGCAACATTACTGTTTGTATCAAGGGTTAGAAGATTTGCACATCCACCGAACATTGATGCTGCAATTGTAAGATTGCTTGTCTTTACAACCAAATTTTCGAGAACAGATGGCGCATCGGGAATATCACATGCAAAAGCATAATCGCCAATTGTCTGAACGCCAGTGCCAATCGTTAAATTTTTCAACTTCGAACAACGATAAAACGCGCAGTAGTCAATTGTTTTCACACTGTTTGGAATCACAATCTCTTCAAGATTATAACAATAATTGAATGCACTTCGACCGATAGTCTCAAGCGCCGCTCCACTTGCAAAATTCAAATTTTCCAAACCCAGACAGCGATAAAATGAACAATATCCAATTGTTTTCACGCTTGCAGAAACAGAAATCGAATTGAGTAATGTCAGGTTTGCAAAAGCATACATACCAATATTCTCAACACCATTTTCAATTTCTAAGCTTGTTATGTTTGGCGAAACACCAACACTATATTCCTGAGGATAAAACAAACCAGAAGGAACATTTTTCACACTTGATCCAATCGTGACAGAAATTCCATCGCTTCGTGATCCAGCATTAGCAAAAACATTATTGTTGTGTACAGTATCAGAACCAACAAAACCAGCACAATCAATTGCATTGAACACAATGGTTTCAAGTTTTGTGCAGCCCGCAAAAGCACTTGTTCCAATTTGCACAACCCCTTCACCAATTTCAACTCCCAAAAGTGAAGAGCAATTCTCAAATGCGCTTGCCCCAATAATCGCAACATTGTCTGGAATCACAAACACAGAATTAATATAACTTTGACCATAAAATGCAAAATCGGCAATTTGAGTTATTTAATCCTGAATGACAGTTTTTTCGAATCCTTGATACAAAATCCCACCGTTGGTTGTCCCTTGTTTTCCACAAATTGCATAACCTCGATCATCAAACACCAAATTGTTGTCATCAACTTGAATGCTTGAAACATTGCAGCATCCAATGAATGGAGCAACACCCAACACAGAGAGACTGTCTGGAATCGATACTTTCACAATCACGGAACAATCACGGA
>JAFTJJ010000004.1 GCA_017456465.1 Clostridia bacterium
ATTGACGATGAAGAAATTTATCCAACAAAAGTAATGACACAGTCAATTGCCACAGAGCAGTCAATCGCCGCAGGAATTCTTCTTCTCAAAAACAAAACAATCGCTGATGGCGAACTCTTCCCACTCATCCCAGCAACCACAGAAAACAGGATAAAGTTCACTTCAGCAGAAGCAGCCAGAGACAGCGAACACACAACCCTTGTTGAATACATCACAAAAACTGATGAAGAAACTGGACTTGAAATCAAAATTGATCCATTTGCAACTGATCATGCAAACAAAATGCTTTCAAGCGTCTATGACTTCATTGAAAAGAAAGATGGCAAATATAGATTCATCAATGACCAATTCATTTCACTTAGGGTCGGAAGAACACCATTCTCGGCAAATCAACTTGAACTCAAATATGATTCAGAAACTGGTCAACTTTGTGTCGTTCACACTGTCACAGCGGCTTCTTCTGGATTCCCTGTTGTGAACCTCACTGTTTATGATCAGTCTTACGCAATCAAATATGCAGGCTTTGATTTTGTGAACTATGATGACAAGGTTGATGGACGTGGAACAAACTTGCCTTCGCCTCATTGTTCAAACTTCATCCAAGGCTTCTTCAACAAACTAAGAACAAACATCGAAGACACCTCAAGCACTCTTGCTTTGCGTGACTTTGAAATCAACCTCAAGTTCCAATATGCAGCAAATGAAGTAATTGCAGAACTGCATTATCAGAACTCTGACAAAAATGGTGACCTTCAAACTGGCGATGGCAACTTCGATAACAAGCCATCAACACTTTACCTCACAGGCAAAAACTCAGCCGATCACACCTATGTTCCGGGCTTCACATTCTCAAGACAAAACGAAACCGATATGAATCTTTGGAATGATGAAAAACACCCAGGCTACAGAGACATGCTTGCCCGTGAATCAGTCAAGACCTACAACCTCTTCATTGTGAGACAAGGTCGCTACATCATTGATCTTTTGAAACAAATCATTGACAAAGACAAAACACCTTCTGTTCAACAAAAAGCAATGCTCTATATGGCTTACATCTATGGCTTCTCTCCAGAAGGCTCACTAGACAATTATTACGTTGAAGCGACAGGAAAACATTACATCTTCAGCAAAGAGAGCTCAGACTTGATGTACAATTCAGAAACTTTCATCAGTTTCTTGAACTCAATGAGCTCAATCACAGGCGTTTCATTCCCACTTTCAACCCCAGGCTTCCTTGAGTTCTCAAAAGTTGACGCGTTGAACCTCTACAAAGCAGGAGTCAATCACAACTACATGTCAAGCTTCATGAACAATGGCGATGCGGTTGTCATGTCGTCAAAACTCAACGAACTTGCAATGGGACAAGTCAACACATCAACACTTGGAAATGGGTATTGCATGGGGGGCGAAAAACCATATCTCTATTACACCTCATCATCTCTTGCATGGGGCTACAAAGTTGAAACTGGAGCATATTCGGGAACAACTGTTGCGACTGAATATGCAAACATGGCAGAAGTCTATGCAAACGATGGAAAGACCATTTCAGAATGGAATGAACTTGACAATTACCTTGCCGGAATCTACAATGGATCACAGGACTATGGCGGAAATTATTACAACCGTGTTTCTGGATGCATTGTTCCAAGCAATGAACAGTTCAATGGTGACATTGAAGCCACAAGAGCACAAATGACAATTGTCAACAACATTCGAATGGTTTCAAAAGAACTTGATTGGGTTCAAACGCCAGCAGCTTATTACATCGCTGAAGGAGTCATGATCATCGTTGAAGTTGCAATCAGCATCTTCACAGGTGGCGCTGGACTTGTGGGAAAAGCACTTCTCAAATACATCATCAAAACAGCGGTCAAAGGACTTGGAAAATCATTTATGAAACACGCAGCAATCCACATTGCAGCAAACCTTGTTTCAATGGCACTTACTGGAGATGACATCATGACAAACATCGGAAACATTCAATTTGTTCCGCACCCAACGTCAGTCACAGTGCCGACACAATCGCCTGCTGGAACTTAACACAAAATCATTCAAAATTTGACAATTTCAAACAAATTTGGACTTCCAAAATCCACTTGCCAGTTTTGGCACAATTAAACAAAAATTGCCTTGACAAAAAGAGCGCGCTCATGAGATAATTGGTTTCCTTTGGCGCGCTCCAAAGGCATTACAAAATTTGCAAACAAACTTCATTTTATGACAAAAAAAATTTCATTGAGGAATGAATTTATGGAAAAGATTTTTTCAAAAAAGAAAACAAAAAAATGGTCAAAAATTTGCAGCATTTGCTTTGGCGTTTTTCTCACATGCTCTGCCCTGTTTTCAGGAATTTTCTTGAATTTCACACCTCAAAACATGCTCGCTTATGAAACAAAAGCAGAAACTGCACCTGTGACTGCATTTTCACATGAAAATGACACTGCGTTTTTGTTTGAGCCAACTTCAAGCGTGACACTTTCAGAAAATCTCACTGTCACTCTTGACCAAAAGTCTGGCAATCTTCTTGCACTCTCAGGTGGTGAAATCTTGCAAGACCAAACAAGCAGCGCTCATGGTGCAACCGACATTTTTTCTCTTGATGGACAAATTGTCCTTGTTTGCAAAAACGAGGTTTCAACACCATCATCAAAAATCATTGTTCTTGACCAAACCACAAAAGAAAAATTGACTGTTGAGTTTGCTGGTGACACAGCACCTCTTCTCTCTGACTTTGACCATGTCAAAACGACAAGAGTTGATGACTCGCTTCACATGCTCTTTTATTCTGAGGATTTCTCGAGCGGCGCACTTTTTGTGACACTCACAAAAGTTGATGATGAAACTTTTGCTTCAAGCGAACCAAAAACCATTTCTTTCACGGATCAACTCCTTGAAAACAACTTTGCATCATTCAAAAGTCTCAATCTCTGCCATGATGATGCCGTTGGAACTTATGCAATTGTCCACTCAGGCAACACATTTTTCAGCTTTGTGATTCCAACAGGAACAAACATGGTTTCAAACATCTCAACTGAAGAAAACAACTTTTCTGTTCAAGCAGATGCAAAAGTCCACACATTCAATTTTGATGGAACAAACTATGTTGTGCTCCAAAACGGAACAACACTTGCTTGCCATCCTTACACTCTCACGGGCTCGTCTTTCAGAGTTGACTTTGATGCTGCTGCCACACTGTCAGTAAGCTTGTCATCAATTGACTCCGTGAATGTTTGGGGAAGCATCTTGACAGTAACATCAACAACAGACAAACAAGTGCTTCTTGTCAGGATTGGAATTGAAACATCATCACTCATAATGACAGAAATTTCAAGAACCACAAATCCAGAAGTTTCCGTTTCTCTTTTTGAAAACGGAAATTTGAAATTTGTTGAAGTCACAAATGCCGCCACCCCTGCTGCTTTGCGCGAGACACCATATTCATCAGACACAATCATAGAAATCTTGCCACAGTCAAACCTCACATGGATTGGAAGTGGCTACACAACATCAAAAGATGGTCAGACGCACAAAGTTGTTGGTCATGAATATTTCATGTTCACAGACTCAAGCGGTGTCAATCATTATGGATTCCTTGAAATTGACAGAATCTCAGAACTTGAAACACCTGCAGTTTCTGAACGCTCATATGTCTATGTTCGCGGCGGATCAAAAATCTTTAAGTTTCCATCAAGAACAATCACTGATGATCCAGACGATTTGAACGAAGTTCTGCTCACAACCACCGACCTTTCAAGATTTGAAGTCACAAGAGACATCAGCGCCTTCTATTATCACTCAGGAAATGGCAACAATTTCTTCTTTGAAATCGAACTTGCAGATGGCACTGTTGGCTATGTCCAAGACATCAATGTTGACAAAAATCAGGGCGGATCTTTGGTTCAAACAAATGCAGTGGTGCTGAGAACTTCTGTGATCTACACCAATCCACAAATCGACGCTTCAAACACAATCTTCACTCTTCATGAAGCCACAAGGGTTCGAATCTTGGAAAATCGCCGTGGCAATGAAAAGTACACAAAAATTTCATTCAATGATGACAGCGGAAATTATTACACTGGTTACATCTTGTCTGAAAACATCAAAGCTGACTCGTGGTCTTCAATGCAACTCATCGGACTCACCCTTGTTGTCTTCTCCATAATCCTGCTTGGAGTCATCTTGATTGTCAAAAATCGACTCAGTCATGAATAAGAACTTCAAAAAATTGTTGAATTTTTAAAATAACAAAACAAAAAAAAACTTGGAAGAAAAAATCCAAGTTTTTTTGTTTGCAAAAAATAGCTCTAAATGAAAAATCATGTTCAACTCATGTTGTACTTGACAGCCACTTTTTCGAGAAGCCCACCAAAATAGTCCTTGAGCTTTGATGCTTGCACCCATTCTCTGTCAGCCGGTGTTGAAATTTTTGTGATTGACACTTCATAGGCAGTCTTTTGAATCACACTCCCGTCAAAATTCTTTTTTTGATATTTCCTGCTTTGAATTCTGCCGACAATGTCGATTGCATCCCCAACCACAAGCTCAGATGACACTCTTGCGTTCGTGCTCCACGCAATGCAAGGCAAATAGTCACTTTTTTTGTGTCCACGGTTCACCGCCACCAAAAGGTCGGCAATTTCACGCCCAAAAGGCGTAACTCGCATTGTTGTTGGCTTGCAAATGAAACCCGAAAGCATCACAATGTTTGTGCTTCGCTCGTCCACAGACTCAGGATCAAGCTCAGAGAGCGCAAACACAATGAGCTCAAGCTTGCTTTTTGTTCCCTCCATCACGTTTCTGCTCCGAAATTGCCCAAGAATTGCAATCTCGTCTCCGATCTCTTTTCCTGCCCTGATGTGCTCAGGCAAATTGAGACGCAAATTGTCGCATTCTCCCGAAAGTCGAGGAACGCTGATCACTGTTTCAAAGTAATTCCCATATGCCTCTTCTCTCGGGCAAAATTCGCCCGAAATAACCCCTTTGATAATAACTTGGTTGTTGCTGTCTTTGTTGAACATGTGTTTTCTCCTGTTTTTGTTAATTTATTTTTTTGTTTGAATGCCGTTTTGCGTGATATCGTAGCCTTCTGCAAACACCAACTCGTCAAGCCCCACCATTTTGTATCCTTCAGCCTTGAGATAAGCAATAATTTTTGGCAACGTTTCAACAATGTGGTCTGAGTTGTTGTGCATCAGAATGATTCCACCACTTGCAATGTCTTTCTTGACTCTCTCCAAAATCGCATCAGCTGAAAGCCCTTTCCAGTCAAGCGTGTCCACACTCCATTGAATGGTCTGAAGCCCAAGAGAACTTGCAGTATCAAGAAGCGTGTCGTTATAGTCGCCATAAGGAGGCCTGAAAAACCTCACTGGCTTTCCAGTCACCGATGTGATCAGGTTCGATGACACCGAAAGCTCGTCTCGGATTTGAGCCTCACTGAGCCCACTCATCTTTGGATGCGTGTTTGAGTGCGTCCCAATCACAAGCCCAGCTTCGTCAATCTCCTTGATTTTGTCAGCATATTTTTCAGACCAAAAACCAACCAAAAAGAATGTGCCTCCAACTTGGTTTTCTTTCAGAATTTCCACAATTTTGCTTGTCTTGTCCGCCCCCCAAGCAGCATCAAAAGTGAGTGCAACCTTTTTTTCGTCCGTATCCACAGCATAGATTGGAACTTTGCGTGCGGCATACCCCAAATAGACCGACTCAGATTTCGTTGACACAAGCAAGAACCCCAGAAAAAAAACAACCAAGATTAATGATAAATAAACTTTGCAAGCCTTAGCAGAAAAACAATAAATTTTCATTGCAAATCAAGCACTCCTTAATTTTATTTCACACATGTCCAAATCAAAGAAAAGAAATATGCTGAAAGAACAAAAAAACAAGCCCTTCTTTTTATTCTTTGTCGATTTGGAATTGATCTCAAATTCTTTGTTCAAATTTCAGCATGACCTTTGACCCCGTCAAAGCCCGATCAAAATTTGCAATCACATAAAACCTGAAAACATAAAAAATTTGAGATAATTTTGTAAGGCCCGTGATCCTCACGCTAAAACTTATGCAAAGAAAAACAAATAATATGACAAATCCGAAAAAACAAATTGCCCGACACTTTTCTTTGATAAATAAAAAATATTTTCACCTTGATTTTCGAGAACAATTCAAAAATTTACACTATAAAACAAAAAAACACACACCAACATAATCACCTTCTTACAAAAATTGTAAGAAATACTTATGTTCTCGGGAAAAAATAATTTTTTGAAAATTTCTTAAAAGCACTTTACAAATCAATCCCGATGGTATATAATAATCAAGTGTCAGGCAGTTCAAGCCTTGACAAACAAACAATTTGCGAGGATGGCGGAATCGGCAGACGCGCTCGTTTAAGGGGCGAGTTGTTAACAGCAGTGAGAGTTCAAGTCTCTTTCCTCGCACCACAAAAAAAAGGAGTCCATTTCGGACTCCTCTTTTTTTGTGTGTGCGTTGAAAAACTCGTGCGAAACAAAACAGGAAAGATCAACAAAGAACCAAAGTTCTTGAATGTGAGAACAATTTTAAAGAACTCAAGAGTTCAGCCAAAGCGCAAAAGCTTTGGCGTAGTCTCTTTCCTCGCACCATAATCGCCAAGCAACGCCTTGGTCTGAAGCAACAAACACATTTGTTTGTTGCTTTTTTTTATGGCGGCTTGGCTCCTGTCTGGCACCAAGCGCAAAGTTTTTTTTAGAAAAAAAACTTTGGTGCCAACTATTAAAAGGCGTTGACTTGCGATTTATGCTTGCTGATGCTAGAAAAAGAGACTTTTACTCCAACGATGATGTTAGTCAGGTCGTTTCGCTAATTGAACATATAAAATATTTTGTGATGAAAATATTTAAAGAAACTCAGAGTTCAGCCGAGGCGCAAAGACTCGGCGTAGTCTCTTTCCTCGCACCACAAAAAAAGGAGTCCAGTTCAGACTCCTCTTTTTCTTTCCACGTTAATCAAGCAATTTGATTTGAATTGCCACCACACCACTTTTGTCAATTTCTTCTTGACGATAAAACCCAAGATAAATGTCTTCAATCTTGTCAGTTGTGAGCTTGCTGTCAAAGCCAAGACTGGCTTTTCCAACAGACTCCACAGCATCTCTCACATTTGCAAAATAGAACAACCCAGTAATCTCAGCTCTCATTTTCAAACTTTCGTCATCTCTCGACACAAACTCAAGAATGTTTCCAACTTCATACTTTTTTCGCTTTGCATCATTCACGCGAAGCTCAATTGTTTTCACACCCGCCTTGATCTTTTCAAAATATTCATGATTCAAATGTAAAATAAAAATGTCTTTCACTGATTGCTTCTCCATTTTCTTCTTGTTATCAAATAAATTATACTCCAAATCGCCCGCGATGTAAACAAAAAGTCCAAATTTTGCAAAGAAAAGTTGAAAAAGCGGGTTGAAAAATATGAGATAATAGTATATAATGAAATTAACAAATAAAATTCAGAAATTGAGGAGATTGTTTTATGTTTAAAGAGAATTTGAATGAAAATGAACTTGCTGCAATTGAACTTCTTGGTTTGAATGCAGAGTTTGCCGTTGTCACACGTGACAAGAATGGTCAATATTTTGTTCTTGATTTGGAAGAAGATGATGAAGATGAGCTTCCAAGAGTGAGAATGTTCAAACCAAACTACTCTTTTGACGGGAAAAAAGAACGAGTTCCAAAGACACTTGTTGCAGTGATTGAATTTGACTTCAAACAAGTCACAATGAAAGATGGAGAAGAAGCCACGGCACTTGTTGTTCAAGAGGACAAAGTGCTTCCTGATGCGTTTGCACGTGATTGCATTTACAAATTCTTGGAAGGCTTTGCTGGCAAAACAAACAATGATTATGTCACAGTTGGTGCAAAACCACCAATCGATGCAATCATCATCAAAGGAGCAAATC
>JAFTJJ010000031.1 GCA_017456465.1 Clostridia bacterium
AAAGAAACTATAATTTGCCATATTTTTCTTTTTTAAAACTATACTTTTTCATCATTTTTGAGAAAAGAGAAAAGAGAAAAATGAATGTTCCGATTTCATTGCCTGAAAAAGAAGGAAATTGGGACAATGAAATGAAAAGAGAAAAAACGCAAAAGACGAAAAAAAAGAGAAACTGGAAAAAAGACAATTCGATTCTTCTTTCCTTTTGTTCACATTATTTTGTATTGATTATAAATGGTCATTTCCAAATAGTTCTCTTGTTGTCAACACATAATTACAGACAATAGTAATACATTGATAAATAGTATTGATTGTATTAATATGTTGACTTTCTCTTTTGATAAATAATTTCTATGAATAAATCATTTCATTTTCATTTGAATAATTCTTGTCAATTGTCTTTGATTTCATTTGATGATTAATGATATTTGTGTTTTGATTGTTCTCATGAAAATGGAGACGAATATGCAAAGGAACTGTTTCGATTGCATGTCCATTACAAATGGAGAGATGACCCATTTGGTAACGCTCTCATGGCACAAAACAAGAATGCTCAAATAAACATTTGGAAGAGACTGATCAAAACACTCCGAAACAAGATAACATGCATACAATTGCAAAAGATAATCACAGACATTGAAAACAACCCAAAAATCAAGACAACCAAGAACAAAATAGCAGCAGCAAACATTGCACTAGCACATGAACTAGACAACTATTACATGGGCAAATGGAAAGAACAATCAGTTGCAGGTCAAATGGCAAGATGTTATGATTCACCATACGTAGATAGAGAAATCACAGCAAGGGCCTGGAAACACTTTAACATCAAAAGAAGTGCATACATGCAAGTAATCAGAATGCAAGAAGGATCAACAATGAACACAAAGAAAGCACTCTTTAACAAGGATCCAACAAAGAAATATTGTCCAATATGCAAGAATAAAATAGCGACAAATGCACACGTACTTCTCAATTGTCCAATCTCAAAGAAAAGCCAAATCCGTAAGCACGACGAGATTGCAGAAATCATCTATCACAAGATTGAAAGTAAACTCACAATGTCAGGAGTTCATCCAATCCCACACTACAGAGACGAATGTGGAAGAACACTTATGTGGAATAAGGAAGTAGTTGCACGATCATATGGACCATTTGCAAAGAGACCAGACATATTCTACATTGATGGAGATCATGCTGCCATCATTGATGTCACAATTGTCTCAGATCAGAACATCCGAAAAGCATATTTCAAGAAAGTCAATAAATACAAACAATTGCAAGAAACTGTACGAAAATACCTCAAAGTGAAAGACGTCCAAATCATCCCAATTGTTCTTACAATTAATGGACTCATCAATGATTATTCTCTCTGAAACATCTCCAACAAATTGGAATAGCAATGAGATGGAATCGAATCATCCGAAATCTACTCGCAAAGAACATGAAAGACATTATGTTATTTAATGGTATAAAAATTGACGCCGAAATAATTCAAGAGAATGATAACGATGACAACGATGAAATAGAAGAAGAACAACTCTTTAACAGTCATCTGCTCATGATAGATCAAACACACCCAAGCCAAATACGCTCAGATAATGAACAACCAGAATAATCAGGCAATTGACAATCAAGAAACAAAACATAAACCTATCAAACAATAAAGTGAAGAACGGGTTGAACGAAAGTGATACTCCTCTAAGCATCCTAACATATTCATATGAATATCAAAGGAATTGACTATTTTTTACAATTCACTTGTCTTTTTATCATTGATTCTTTCCACATAAACAGAAAGAACTGAAAAGAGTTGATTCATTCAACAAAAATCAATTGAAACAATGTGATTATGGATATCACAATTGTCTTCTCCTTTTTTCTAAAGCCATAATAACAAATGGTCCAAATCCAAGAACAACAGCAAACAATATTTCCATAACCAACACTGCAATACAAAAACTATTGTCTCCAAGAGGTGACACATCACAAACAAATTTACTGTCTTTCTCCATTGGATGTAATTGACAAAATGGAGATTCAGAGAATTCAGGGAAATCAGAAGTCATG
>JAFTJJ010000032.1 GCA_017456465.1 Clostridia bacterium
CCCAACAAACGGAACCCTCATTGCAGGAAAAATTATTGGCCAACTTAATCCTCACAACAATACCGCACTCTCTCACAAATCCCCTTCAGTATATTACAAAGGAAGTGGAAATAATGAAGTTCTTATAAATAATATTGTTATCACAAACGACATTGGACAGAATAACATAACAACAGCATATCTATATGACAGTTCAGAAAAAACACCAATTGTTGATGGAATTAATGCTTCGATTCCTAACTCAGAGATCAACAAGGACACCCAAGCCACTCCTGCGCTCAACATCAACACTGGAGATAATGCTGCTCTCTCATATTCTTATTCAAAAGTCAATGGCACAAACACAGAAACCATTTCTTACTCTCACGATGTGATCGACTCTGGAGAAACAACCTACAAGGTTTGTGAAATTGTGAGAACATATGACGAATCAAAATCAACTCAAACAACAACAATCACTCTTTATCACCAAAATGACGAAATTCCAACATACTCTTATGTTCTTGAGTATTATTTAGAAAAATAATTCGTTGAACAAATAACAAACAAAAAGGATATTAATGTGAAATGCAAAAATATCCTTTTTTGTTTACAAAAATAAGATGACCACAAATGTGCAGAAAGAAAAACGCTTTTTCACGCCCCCCTGCCAACCAACAAAAACTCAAGGAGAAAACCCACATGAACAAAAATGCTGAATATTGGAACAAAAAACTGCCTGAAAACTTTTCAAGATCAACCCATTCCATTTGGCTCGATCAGCACACAAAAAAGCTTGCAAATTCAAAACTCCCCATCCTTGACTTGGGCTGTGGCAATGGCGAGGACACAGCTTGGCTTGTGGGTCAAAACTTCAATGTCGTTTCACTTGATTTCAGCTTGTCTGGGGTCAGTCAAACAAGGTCAATCAACCCAAACACCCACATTTTTGACATGAGCAATCTTGAGGATTGGCAAAGCCTCAAGAACAATTCGTTTGCAGCAGTTGTTGCAAACCTTTCCCTGCACTACTTTTCAGACTCAACCACACGAATGATCATGCGTGAAATAAGGCGTGTTTTAGCTCCAGACGGGGTTTTGATTGCAAGAGTCAACTCGACACTCGACACCGTGTTTGGTGCAGGCAGCGGCACAGAAATTGAACCAAACTTTTTCCAAAACCCAGATCGAGGCATTGAAAAAAGATTCTTCACTCTTGATTCAGCAAAAGACTACTTTTCACTGATTGGGAAACCAAAAATTCAAGAAAAAACAATCACCTATGTCGGCAAACAAAAACAAATCATCGAGGTTGTTGTCAAAAAAGTTAACCCATCAGCAAAATAAAAAACATATCACAACACATAATCTCACGCCAAATACAAGACAAAAAAAAGATCAACTCGCATCAAAAAACCACCCTGTTTCAGCAGAGTGGTTTTTTTAAAAAAATTTTATTGATCACAGAAAATTTCAACAAATTTGTCACCAAGCATTTACCACTCATTGACAAGTCTCAAAATCAAAGCACAATGAGTGGCAGAATCACAAACATCAAAACACTCAAACATTTCTTTTTACTTTTCATAACAATTCTTCTTCAGCCACAATTTTTTATTTCTTTTTTTCTTTACAACACAATCCAAGATTCACAACAACACCAATGCTGATCACCGCACAAAGCACCATTGTACCAAGCACAACATATTCACCAAAACTTGTCTTGCTTGCATTTGCCCCAGCAACAACGCTTTCCAAACTTTCACCAACGTTGTTGCTGCTTGTTGGCATTGGATGCATACTGTTATAAGCACTTCGTGATGTTGTCACCACATTACTAAGGGTTTTATTTCCACCAGTGGTTGAACCAGAGGACCCACTTTCGTAGTAATATTGATACACATTCCAATCAGACTCCCAGCCATTTTTGTTGATGCCCGACTCCAAGTACACATAAAGATATTCGCCGTCGCAATAATGGAACACAGAACTTCCCATATAGGAAAAGGACTTAGGAATGAAAATGTGTTGAAGACCAGAGCATTCAAAAGCATTGTCACCAATATCAGTAATGTAATTATGAAGATAAATGTATGTTAAGGCACAATACTGAAAAGCACGACTTGGGATTTCTGTAACATTGTCCGGTATTATTATTTGGGTAATGCCAGTTCCTGCAAATGCAGCTTCTCCAATGATCCCTAGTGAATCCGGAAGATTAATCTGCGTTAATTCATAGCAATTTTCAAAGGCACTTTCCCCAATGGCGATCACATTTTCACCAATATCCACACTTGTGATAAACTCCATCCCCTTAAATGTTTCTGGAGCAATAACAGTGACTGGCTCATTGTTGAACATTGATGGTATTTGAACATGGGTATTTGAACCAATATATCCATTAATCATGTAACCGTTGGTGTCGTAATCCCAAACAAATTCAAACACTGATTCCCAATCATCCCACCCAAGCCACCTCGTGGTGAGTGCACTTGAAGCGTTGTAAAAGTTCCAGCAAGAGCCCCAACCGCTTGGCTTGTTTGATTGTGTGACACCACAATAAATGATCATTGAGCTGTTGCAACCATAAAATGGTGAATAAGAGAATGATGATGCGTAAATTTGTGTTACACTGCTTGGAATGTGCATTTCCGTGAGCCCAGTGCAGTATGAAAAGGCATTGTCTCCTATTCTTGTGACCTGATTGGGGATCACAATTTCTGTGAGCAATGAACAATGTCTGAAAGCTTCATTCGCAATTGCCAGTGCATCAGCTGGAAGCGTGCGCGTTGAATTGCTGCCCTTAATTATCGTTTTATCACTTTTGTTATAAAGGAGATTGTTGCCCCCACCATCAGAATAAACCGAATTGTTTGAATCAACAGAAATTGCATTTAACACAGAATTCAGAAATGCTGACTCAGAAATCGAACTTACTGATGACGGAATGTGAATACTTGTTAGGTCGCTGCTTTCAAAAGCACGCCATCCAATTGTTGTCACGCTTGAAGGAATGTTGATTGATGTTTTTGGATAATCCACAAATGCGTAGTCATCAATCACCTCAACACAGTCCGGAATGACAACGCCGTCAAAACTGCTGCTAAAAGCAGTTCGCATGAATGCCCCACTGCTTATTTCTTTGAGTGTCGATGGCAAAAGAATGCTGCCAATTGAACAAGCACTGAAAGCGCCAGCATTGTCATATGTTCCGCTGCTTATTGGGAAAACACCAAATCCTGTGACTGGCAAACCATTGTGATATGCAGGGAGAACAATGTCTGCATTGTCAGGCAATCGATGATCAACCCAATAATCATAGTCAATCCATTCATTTTCATTAAAAGGTTTGATCAAATAACCGCTCTGATCTGAATTGATCTGAAACTCCCACAAATCTTTGTTATAATCCTCTCCACTTTTGGTGCTCTTTAAAGTTGCCGTCTTTGTGTAAATCGTTCCAATATTACTGCCTGGCATTACCCCACACAGCTCAGCATCAGAGACAACTTTTGAAAAATGTGCATCCTTGAACCACCCGCAGCTCGCATCAGGAGCAATTGGATATACAAGAGGAATCGCCAATCCATTGATCACTTTATATGTCAAAATGGATTCTTGCGCTGTTCCATCAATATTTGCATTCGCCACAAAACTTTAATAAATCTCCACATCATAGTCGCAATAGACAAGTTCTTCAAAATTGTCTGAACCAGAATTGATGAAAGTGACATCTGTCTCAAAAACAATTGATCCGCATGAATAATCTGCGTAACCAACCAATCCATTACCACCATCAAGAGTCGTGTTTGAGTCAAAAGTTGCCATCTTTGCGCCAGTTGTTGGATTTGTATACGCACCAGAAAAACTCAATGAGCTTGGCCCAGCGTATTCTGCAATGGTTGCAATTGGCATATAGAAAACTGCACCCCGGTCTGCCGAGTTTGCAACAAATGAACAGTTCTCAAATTGAACAGTGTCCTCGTTTCCCACTTGAATGACACAACCCCACCCGCTGGTTGAGTTGCCTGAAAACAACACATTGCTGCATAAAATTGAGTTACTGAGATATGAACGAATTACACCATCTGTATTATTTAAAAATTGAGAGTTGCTGACTGAAATTGTTGAACCATAATCAACAAAGATTGCCTGTGATGAGTTACCTTCAAATTTCGATCCATCAATGTTGACAGTTCCGTACATCACATATAAAGCTCCACTGAGACGCTCAATTGTGTCACAGTTTGAAATTGTCGAATTGTTTATTTCAAGTTCACCGCCATTCACAACAATGGCTGACGAGGTCGAGTTTGAAAATGTGCAATTTTCAATTGTCACTTTTTGATTGGCTCCAACATTCACAAAAGTTCCAGAGCCCGAAAAGTTGTTGTCGGAAATCTCAATCTCAACAATTGCTGCATCTGAAATGTGGTTTGTAACCACAGACTCAGAACTTTCCCAAACCAATTCTTGACCATTTTTTGATGCAAAAACAACCCCACCAATCAAGATCAAAACAACAATGGGAACAACAAACCACATCAAATGATTCTTCGATTTATTCAAAAACTTTTTTGAAATATTATTCATATTGAAATTATATCATTATTGATTTGTTCCAGTCAATATTTTGACACAACATATTGTATATTTTACGATATATTTTCGTGAATAATACAACATGCAAAAAACTCAACAAAAAAACCACCCAATTCAAGGTGGTTTAATTTTATTTAATTCATATGAAAACTCTAGCTTCCTGTTGATTTATATTTTGTGAGCGCCCACCTGAAAAAGAGATAACACACACCAAAGAAGACAAATGCAAGAAGTGGACAAAGTGCATGAAAAAGTGTCGTATTTTCATAACCCAAAAGATATTGAAGTGGCAAATAGTTCACCACAGCAATTGGAATGACATAAGTGAAGATTTTTCTGAAAAAACCCGAATAAACATCGATTGGATATTCAGCAAGATCC
>JAFTJJ010000033.1 GCA_017456465.1 Clostridia bacterium
ATAATTTTTCCCACCTTATTTTATTAATATATTATTATTATACATTAGTAATCTAATTTGTGCAATAATTTTAAATAAATTTAAATGCTGAGATAATAAATATTAGACATTTATTGATGTTTTTAATATAATATACAAACAAAGGAGTAAGATATGAAAATTTTCTTGAAATGGTTTGCAATACCTCTTCTTATTGCTGTGGTTGCAAGTGTTCTTTACATTGTGGACGCATTGATTGGTGGATTGTTTGTGCAAGGAGGCTCATTCATGTGGGTTGCTTTTGCAATTTGGACAATTTTTTATGGTGCAACAATAAAAGATAGAGTAAGAGGACTTATTGGCGTTGTTATTGGTTTTGGTGCGGGAATTTTGATGATGCTCATTACAAATTCGTTCACTCTCAATTTGTCAACTATTAGCATCAGTTGTTTGGTTGGAGTGTTTTGTGTTAATTTTGCTGTTATGTTCATGGAAAAAACTGAAAAATTATGGATTAATTCAATAACTGGCATATTTGCAGGGATATTTTTAACTTTCAGTGGCCTTGGTGTTGGTCTTTCACCAATTGCTAGTTCAAGCAGCGCTATGTTGATGCTTGGAATTCTTGTTACATACACACTCTTGGGTCTTGTTTGTGGATTTGTATCAATTACAGTCACGAATAAAGTTAAAGAACGATTAAATCAAAACATTAACAAACAATAACAAAAATAAATTAAAGAAAAATAAAAGTCGGTCACTTGACCGACTTTTTTGTTTTTAACTATTTTTCTTTTTGAAATCTGCACGACCTCTTTGTGTGTGGTCGAGGATTATTTTTCTCAAGCGAAGAGATGTTGGAGTAACTTCCAAAAGCTCATCTTCATTCAAGAACTCAAGGCATTCTTCAAGAGACATTTCGCGAACAGGTTCCAATCGAAGTGCTTCATCAGAGGAAGAACTTCTCATGTTCGTGAGTTGCTTTTTCTTGCAGACATTGACAACAATATCTTCATTCTTTGGGTTGATTCCCACAATCATTCCACCATAAACTGGCGTGCCTGGAGTGATGAGGAGGCGACCACGTTCTTGTGAATTGAAAAGACCATATTGAACAGCTTCACCATTTTCGTATGCAACAAGTGTTCCAACGTTTCTGCGCTCAATGTTTCCTTTGAAAGGTTCATATTTTTCATAAATTGAGCTCATGACACCTTCACCTTTTGTGTCAGTGAGAAATTGATTTTTGTAACCAAAGAGGCCACGTGAAGGAATCAAAAATTCAAGCCTTATGCGGTTTCCCTTGTTTGACATTGAAAGGAGATCTCCTTTTCTTGAACCAATTGTTCCCATGATTGCGCCAACGCTTTCTTCAGGAACATCAATTGTGAGTCTGTCGATAGGTTCACACATGACACCATCAATTTCTTTGTAGATTACTCTTGGCATTGAAACTTGAAATTCATAACCATCACGGCGCATGTTTTCAATGAGAATTGAAATGTGCATTTCTCCGCGGCCAAGAACCCTGAATGTGTCGGCGCTGTCTGTTTCATAAACTTTGAGTGAAAGGTCTTTCACTGCTTCTTTCATGAGTCTGTCACGGAGGTGACGGCTTGTGCAGAACTTTCCTTCACGGCCAGCGAATGGACTGTTGTTGACAGAGAATGCCATCTCAACACTTGGTTCACTGATTTTTACAAATGGAATTGCAGAATAATCTTCTTTGTCGGTAAGAGTGTCACCGATTGTTACTTCTTCTGATCCTGCAATGCAAACAATGTCGCCAGGTTTTGCCATTGGTGTTGGAACTCTTTTGAGCCCTTGAAATTCAAAAATATTTGCAATTTTGAATAGGCTTTTTTTGTTTTCATCGTGGAAGTTCACAATCATGATTTGATCGTTTGGTTTGATTGTCCCTTGTTCAACTTTTCCAACAGCGAGTTTCCCGAGGTAGTCATTTTGTTCACAAGAAGAAACAAGCATTTTAAACTTTGCATCAGTTGTCGCTTTTGGTGCGGGAATGTAAGAAACAATTGTGTCAAGAAGTGGCTTCATGTCTGTGCCAATAACATTTTGATCAAGAGATGCAATCCCGTTTCTTGCAGATGCAAATACGAATGGTGAATTTAATTGTTCTTCTGACGCATCAAGATCCATAAAGAGTTCAAGAACCTCATCAATAACCTCAGAAATTCTGGCGTCTTTTCTGTCGATTTTGTTGATAACGACAATAACCCTGTGATTAAGTTCAAGGGCTTTTTGGAGAACGAACCTTGTTTGAGGCATTGTTCCTTCAAATGCATCAACGACCAGAATGACACCATCAACCATTTTGAGAACGCGTTCAACTTCACCACCAAAGTCAGCATGTCCTGGAGTGTCAACGACGTTGATTTTGACACCATTATGCATGCAAGCAGCATTCTTGCTGAGAATTGTGATTCCACGTTCACGCTCGAGAGCATTTGAGTCCATGACTCTGTCTTCGACTTGTTGGTTGTCACGGAAAACACCACCTTGTTTCAAAAGTTCATTCACAAGGCTTGTTTTGCCGTGGTCAACGTGCGCGATTATTGCTACATTTCTAATTTTAATTTCTTCCATATGTTTTTTCCTTTATTTTTCACTTATTGCTTCTTCATCAGCTTTTGTCGTTTCTTTATATTTTTTAAATTTTGCATAAAGTTCATCATAATAGCCCGTTTCCTCAAGCCATCTCATTTCTTCCATTCTTGCTTTTATTTCATAATCTCTCATGAGTTGCTCTGATAATGTTCTTGGTCTTTGTTCTTGATGAAGTGTTTGTTTGTCTTGATTTTTATTATGCATTTCTGGAGTTTTAAGGAGTGTTTCAATTGCTGAGTCAAGATCTCTTTTCCCATAACCGACATGACCTATTGTTCCAATTTTTACATGTGGCTTTTTTGGTTGTTCCATAACAAACTCCTTTTTGTCATAAAACAAGAGCGGTGAAACGCTCTTCTTTTAATTATTGACTTTATAATGATAATTACTCTTCAATCTTTTCTTCTCTTGACACTGAAAGATTTACTGATTTAATTCGTCTGTCCTCGACCGCAGTGATTGTAAATTTGAGGTTTGCAACCTTTTGAATGTAGTTGTTGTTTTCATCCAAAATGTCATCAACAGCAGAAATTTCAAATTCTTGCCCTTTTTCAGGAAGACTGTCAGACATTTGATAAAGCATTCCACCAACTGAAGAATAATCAGATTCAGGCAAGTGTTCAATTTGCAAAAAGTCGAAAAGTGCTTCAATTGTTACATCGGGATCGATGATGTAAGAGTTGTCACCGTTTTTCTTGATTGGCGCGGCTTCCTCCTCATCGTGTTCGTCATAAATCTCACCAACCATTTCTTCGAGTGCATCTTCCATTGTGACAAGTCCACTTGTTCCACCGTGTTCGTCAAGAACGATTGCAAGATGTTTCTTTTCTGACTGCATTTTGCGGATGAGATCGTCAACTTTCAAAAGTTCAGTAACAAAAAGAGGTTTTGTTATGATTGAAGAAATGTTGATTTCTTGATTTTTGAGAATTTTTGTCATGAAATCCTTTTGGTTCAAAATTCCGACAATGTTGTCTTTATCTTCAAAGAATACAGGGATTCTTGAAAATTGAGAATCAATGAAAACTTGTTTTACTTCATCAATTGTTGCATTCTTTTCAATTGCAATCATGTCAACTCTTGGTGTCATGATGTCATAAACCGTGCGTTCGCCCATGTCAAGAACACCTTGCAAGAGGTTCACGTTGTTTTCGTCCAAAACACCTTCTTCTTCCATGTTCTCAATGATGCTTTCAAGTTCATCTTCGGTTACTGTTGGTTCATCACTGGTTTTGACCTTTTTGAGTGCCATTTTTTGGAAAAGTCCAAAGAACCAAGTGATTGGAGTAAGGACTTTCATCAAAAAGTAAAGTGTTCCGCTGAATTTGAGTGCAAGTTTTTCAGGATTTGCTTTTGCAACAGATTTTGGAATAATTTCACCACAAATCAAGATTATGATTGTCATGATCACAGTGTTGAGCACATTTGAGAGTGTTGGATCAAGAATGAATTTTCCAAACAAATAAGCTGCAATTGTTGTGCTGGCAATGTTGACAAAGTTGTTTCCAACAAGAATTGTTGAAAGAGTTTTGTCATAATGTTCCATAATGTAGAGTGCACGTCTTGCACCTTTAACTTTTTCTTCTGCATAATTTTTCATTCGAATCATGTTTGATCCAGAAAATGTTGTTTCGCAAGATGAAAAGAAGCCAGAAGCCAGCACGCAGAACAGCAAAAGAACGAGACATATGCCGTCGGCAACCTCAAAACTTATATTATTTGCTAACAGTAACGGGGAGGGGTGTGTCATTTTATTTATTTCTCCTTGAAATTGTAAAAAAATTATTATTTTCGGCTCATTTTTTATTTGAGTCATATGAAAACACATTAAATTATACTACAATACTTGATTTTTGTAAATAGAAATTTATAATTTAAGTGAATATATGCTTGCGGGAGACAAAATATGATAATGAACAACCTCGATGAAAGTTTTGTTAAAAATATGAAAATTTTGCTTGCGGAAGACTATGGTTTATATGAAGCGGCAATGCACGAAAAGCCAATCAGGGGAATAAGGTGCAACCCACTCAAGATCAGCAAACAAAAATTTTTGAATATCTTCCCACACAAACTTGAACAAATTTCATATGAAGAAAACGGATTTGTGCTTGAAACAGATGAAAAATTGGGGAATGGTTTGTTGCATATGTCTGGATGCTTTTATTTGCAAGAACCATCAAGCATGATGCCTGTTGCTTGTTTGAATGTTGACTCAGATGCAAGAGTTTTGGATCTTTGCGCAGCACCTGGTGGGAAAAGTTCTCAAGTTGCGGTAAAAATTCCAGATGGTCTTTTGGTTTCAAATGAAATTGTCACCAACAGAGCAAAAGTTTTGTTTTCAAACATTGAACGAATGGGAATAAGAAATTCAGTTGTGTTGAATGACACACCAGATAATATTGCGGGCAAACTTGAAGGTTTTTTTGATGCTGTGATTGTTGATGCTCCATGTGGTGGTGAGGGGATGTTTCGAAAAGATCCAAGCACAATTGAAGAGTGGAACATTGACAGACTTGAAAGCAATCATCAAAGGCAAATTGAGATCCTCAAATCTGCTGACAAGTGTTTGAAACAAGGTGGAAAACTTGTTTATTCAACATGCACATTTTCTGAAATTGAAAATGAAGATGTAATCCTTGAATTTTTGGAAAATCACGATTATCAGATTTTGGAAGTTCCAGACTCTGTGAAAAAATGTACAAGACCAGGCACAAAGATCAAGGAAGCAAGAAGATTTTATCCTTTTTCAGGCAAAGGAGAGGGGCAGTTTGTTTGTGTGCTTCAAAAGAAGTCAGAGACTGATGAGTGGACAAGGACAAAAAAACCAAGCGTTAACTTTTTGGGAAGAAAAGATAAGGAAATTGTAAATGTCTTCTTGAAAGAAAATTTTGACATTCCTTTTGATTATGAATTGATTGTTTTGCACGAGTCTGTAATGCTTGTGCGTTCAAGCATAATTGATGTTTGTTCATCAGGATTAAACATCATTAATGCAGGGGTCAGAGTTGGATCAATTGAAAAGGGTGTTTTGAGACCTCATCATCAACTTTTTACAGCACTTGGAGACTATTCAAAACATAAGCACGAAATGAATGACGAAGACGCAAAAAAATATGTACATGGTGAAGAATTGTCTGTTGAACATGGAGCAAATGGTTATTACACAATGTTTGTGTGTGGTGCAAGCATTGGTGGCGCCAAGTGTTCAAATGGTAAACTTAAAAATCTTTATCCAAAGGGACTCAGGATCTAAAATTAGATAAATTTTAATTGACAATATTTTGCGTTGTAATTTATAATGAACGTGTGACAAAAAGGCACAATAACAAAGGAGACAAACAATATGGAACTTAAGGGATCAAGAACAGAAAAAAATCTTTGGGAAGCATTTGCTGGTGAATCTCAAGCAAGAAATAAATATTCTTATTTTGCAAGCAAAGCAAAGAAAGAAGGATATGAACAAATTGCAGCAATTTTTGAAGGTACTGCAAACAATGAAAAAGAACATGCAAAAATGTGGTTCAAGCATTTGAACGGAATTGGAACAACTGAAGAAAACCTCAAGGCAGCGGCTGAAGGTGAAAATTACGAATGGACAAGCATGTACAAAGAGTTTGCTGAAATTGCAAGAGAAGAAGGTTTCCTTCAAATTGCAGCAGAAATGGAAGGCGTTGCAAAAATTGAAAAACTTCATGAAGAGAGATACACAAAACTTTATGAAAACATGAAAAATGGTGAAGTTTTCAAAAAGGCAACTCAAAACACAATTTGGGAATGCAGAAACTGTGGACATGTTCATGTTGGACCAATGGCACCAGAACTTTGCCCAGTGTGCAAACATCCAAAAGCTTACTTTGAAGTAAGAAAAGAAAATTATTAATATTTTAAGAAGCCTCTGAAATGTCATAGGTTTTTTATTGACTAAAATTTCAAAATTGTTTAATATATTCACATGGAAAAGAAATATGTTTTGCTCACTGGCGCAACTGGCGGACTTGGGAAAGCCTTTGCTTATGAGCTTATAAGAAAAAATAAAAATTTAATTTTGACAGCAACAAAACTGGAAAGACTCGAACAATTCAAGACTGAACTTTTGGAGATTAATCCAAACATCAGTGTCGTTTGTTGTGAGTGTGATATGTCGAGCGAACAGTCAAGAAAAAAACTTTTTGATTTCGTTTCGAATGGAGAATTCAAGATTGAAATGCTTATTAATAATGCTGGATACATCACGGAAGGTGAGGTCGCAAGCGTAACGCCTGAAAGCATAAGACAAGCTGTGCGTGTCAATTGTGAAGGCACAGCAGACATAACAAAATGGGTGGTTGATCATCACCAAAATGAAGACAAACTTGAAATTCTCACAGTTGCAAGTTTGGCTGCGGAGTATCCAATGCCATATATGGCGGTTTATGCTGCCAGCAAGGCGTTTGTGCTTTCATTCATGACAGCGCTCAGGGAAGAAGTGAAAGATAAAAACATTGTTGTTTCAACAGTTATTCCAAGTGGAATTTATACAACTCAAGCCATGAAAGATGCAATTGCATCACAAGGGCTTGGAGGAAAACTTTCTTCAATGACGCCAGAAAAAATCGCACAAATTGCACTCAAAAAAATGGGCAAGGCAATTATTGTTCCAGGAACATTTAACAAACTCACAAGGTTTATGAGTGAATTTGCATCATATACGATGCTTGCCAAGATTACTGGAAAGAGATGGCGAAAATCTCAAAAGAAAAGAAACATGATTAAAGATTAAAAGCGTGGGCGTAAAAAAGTTTGTAAAAAATTTGAAAATTTATTGACAAATGAAGGTCAATTTGTTAATATATAAAAGCATTTTGAAATAAATGCCCAGTTGGGGGTATAGCTCAGTTGGCTAGAGCACCTGCCTTGCAAGCAGGGGGTCATCGGTTCG
>JAFTJJ010000034.1 GCA_017456465.1 Clostridia bacterium
GTCAACAATTGTATCAAAACTTACTCCAAAGTCCAATCTTGAAAATATGTCTGGATTTTTGAGCTCCACTTTCAAGTGGATTCTTGGTGGGACATGTACTGTATTTATGACAATGTTGTCACTTCAAGGTGTTGTTGCTGCGACAAAGGATGGGCTTTCAATCAAAGCTGCGAAATATGCAATAAAGAATTATATTCCATTTCTTGGTGGCTACATTTCAGAAGGTTTTGAAATTGTGAAAGCGGGAAGTTTGCTTGTGAAAAATGCAGTCGGAATTGTGAGTGTTGTGTTGATTTTTTTTACGATTATCAAACCTATTCTTTATCTTGCAATCTTGTCGCTTGGACTCAAACTTGTGTGTGGCATTTCTGGGGTTGTTGATAATTTGAAAATAAGTGGGATATTGATGAGTATTGCGAACTGTTTGAAATTTTTGGTGGCAATAGTTATTGGTGTTGCGTGCATGTATTTCTTTTTGTTGATGATTTTGATTGGGACTGGAAATAATATTATTTGATTTGTTATGGAGGGGCAAATGTTTAACTTTGAAAGCTGGATTATTACAATTGTGGCTGGTTCTCTTTTGATATGTGTTTTTGAAATGGTTTTGCCTGTTGGAAAAATGAATAAGATTTGTTCAAATATTTTTGGTGTTATTTACATTTATATTGTAATGAGTCCAATAATTGATTTTGTTAAATGTGTAATATAAAAACTGCAAAATTGCCGAATTTGTTGTGAAAAAGTGGGTAAAATGTTAATAAATGTGTTAAAAAGTTAATAAAACACCCGTTTTGTCATTGTTTGTTTTTATTTGTAAATTGAAGAATATAGGCAATATTGTGATCATAAATATTACTGATGCAATAAAACGAAAAGGTGGTTTTGAGTGACTGATTTGGATGAAAATACAAAATCAAAAATGAAAAAACAATCGTGGCTTTCAGGCATCAAAAATTTGTTTTCAAAAAACGAAAGTGTTTCAAAGAAAATCAAATTTGTGATTGTTGGTGTTCTGTGTTTGATTGTGATTTTGATTTTTTTGAGTTCGTTTTTTCCGAAAAATTCAAAGAACTTAAAAACTCTTGAGCAAGCAGAACAATCAGTGATGGATTATGCAAAGAACACGGAGTTAAGACTTCAGCAAATTTTGTCTGGTGTTGCAGGTATCGGAAATGTAAAAGTTTTTGTTTATGTTTCTTCTTCTCCGGAAGTTGTTTACAAAGAAGACACTGAAACTGTCACATCAGGTTCAAATGTAACAACGACAGTTACCACGATTTTTGACAAAAATGGAACATCTTCAAGTGCTGTTGTGGTTGTTACAAAGTATCCAAAGATTGAAGGTGTTTTGATCGTTGCTGGTGGTGCTGGTGACGCAATGTTGAAGCTCAAGATTATTGATGCCGTTTCCTGTGTTTTGTCAATTGCACCAACAAATATTGAGGTTTTGGAGGGAAAATCTTAATGAAAATTTTATTTTTTAAGGAGGGGTCAAAAATGCTGACAAAAAAGAAAAAAATCTTTATTATTCTTTCAATGGTTGTTCTTCTTGTGGTGACTGGTTATTTGAATATTGCACTTTCTTCAAGCACGTCAGATTCACTTACTGATTCAACAACAACAAGCGCGAACTTCTTTACATCGTGCAGGGAAGACAAACTTTCGACTCGTAATCTTCAAATTGAGTATTTGAACTCAATTATTAATTCTTCCACTGATTCATCTCAAATCACTGAGGCGAATGCAAAGAAAATGGAAATTTCCAACAGAATTGAGTATGAAACAACTCTTGAAGGCTTGATTATGGCTTCTGGGTTTGAAGATGTGATTGTGACTGAGTCAGACAGTAGCATTTCTGTTATGGTTAAATCAAATGGACTCACGAGTGCCGAAGTTGCAAAAATTCTTGCAATCATTGTTGATGAAACCGGGGTCGAAGCGACAAATGTGAGGGTTATTCCAGTTTAATACTACTTAGATATTTATTATTCAAAATTATTGCATATAAATATTTTTTGTGCTATACTTTACCTGTACGAAATTCAAAGTGAGGTATAATATGGCAAGTAACAAACTTAAAACCCAAGCAACAGAAGAGGGAAATGTTTCTTACAAAAGAAACGTTGTGCTTTCCATTGTGAATCTTGCGACTCAAGAAATTAATGGGGTTGCAAGTCTCAGTTCAACTGCTGTGTCAAGGCTTAAAAGGTTATTCAACAATAATTATCATCGTGGTGTAATCATTGAATTTGTTGATAATGCAGTTTATGTTGATGTTTTTATTAATGTCCTTTTTGGGTTTTCTGTAAGGGATGTTGCATTTAGAGTTCAAGAAAACATCAAAAGCAGCATTGAATCAATGACAGATTTCAAGGTTGAAGCAATCAATGTCAATGTGACAGGTGTTGTTTTTACTGAGGTTGAAACTGCATCAATAATTTAAAACAAACTGACCCTTACTTTCAGGTGTAAGGGTTATTTTTATGTGATGAATTAAATTCTTGTGGGAGATTTTTCTGCATGGGAAAGAAAAATGAAAAAGGTGGATTGAAATACATTATTTCATTTTTGACACTTGCTGTTTTGTGGCTTGTGTCAATTGTTTTGTTTGCGTGTTCTGTCATTTCAATTATTCCGTTTGTGATTTTGTTTGCTTTGAGTTTTGTTTTGATGTTGATTGTTGTAATGGCATACATAAAGTTCAGAAAAAAACAAATTGAAAAACTCAAGAAAGTCGAATTGGTCAAGGGGAATTTGTCAGATGAAGATTTGATTAATCTTTACAATCTTGCAGGGATTCCGGTAATACGTGATGAAAACGGCAAAATTAAAAATATTTATGAATTGTTGGCCCTTGAGGTGTTGTATGATGAAAACGGCAACAGGATCAGAACAATTTATGAACTTTTGGGAATTGTCCCACGATTTGATAAAAATGGAAAAGAAGTTCCAACAGTTTTGTCAATCAAGAACAGGGTTGGTTCATTTATCAAACCTCAAATGAAGTCTGGAGTGTTGACAAGAGTCCTCACGGAACAAGAAAAAGAAGATCTTCTTGTTAAGCAAATGCTTGAGGAAAAACTCAAACAGGCAAAAGAGTCTGGGGATGACAAAAAGGCAAAAACAATTGCAAAAGTTATTGGCGCGAAGAAAAAGGAAGAGAAAAAATCTTCATCAAGCAAAACGCCAAAAATTATTTTGGCAAAAGGAAAAGCTGTGAAGATGGGCAAAGTGAGTGAAATTAAAGCTCCGCCAACATCAAATTTTTTCAAAGACATCATTGCACTTGCTGGAATTGTTGAAAAGAAAGTCAAAGAGGCAATTCAAATTCCAGAGTCGGAAAAAAGCAAACCGAAAGAGTTTGAAGGATTCAGATTGCCAAAGCAAAGTGATCAAAGATCCCAGCCACAAACAAGAAGAGTTCCCCGAGGAAGGGCGTTTTATGGTTTTTCAAATCCAATCAAAAGAGGTTATGGACCACAACGAGACAATTCATTTATGAATCTTGGTGATGAAAATGAAATGGGAAGATAATAATTTAAACAAAGAGGTTTTTTATGAGTAGAAGTGTTGCAAGGGAAATTGCATTCAAGTTGATTTTTGAATATGTTTTTAACAAAGAAGAAGATAATGAACTTTTGAGTGAATATTTGGATGAAAACTCAGCAGAGGCCGGGTATATTCAAAATGTTTACCATGGTGTGATCTCTCATTATGATGAACTTTGTGGAATTGTAAAGGACAAGTCTGTTGGATTTTCATTTGATAGAATTTTTAAAGTTGACCTTGCAATTTTGCTTGTTGCGTTGTATGAAATCAAGTATGTGGAAAGCATTCCAACAAAAGTAAGCATAAATGAAGCTTTAAATCTTGCGAAAGCTTATTCAACTGAAAAAAGCAACAAGTTTATTAATGGAATATTGGCAAGTGTGGTGTAAAGAATGCAAAATTTGACACTAACAATTACACAACTTAATACTTACATAAAGCAGATCATTGATTCAGAAGAGCTCATTTCAAATGTCAGTGTTCATGGTGAAATTTCAAACTTTAAAGTTTCAAATGGGAATGCTTACTTTGACATAAAAGAAGAGGGGGCACAACTCTCATGCATTCGTTTTGGAGAAAGTTCAAGCCAGTTTAAAAATGGTGACCAAGTCTTGGTTACCGGAAGGCTTAATTATCACATCAAACTTGGCAGGTTGACTTTTGTCGCAAACAAAATTGAAGCTTATGGAATGGGTGAGCTTTACAAAAAGTATCTTGAACTCAAAGAAAAACTTGAAGAGCAGGGAATTTTTGACGAAAGGTATAAAAAACAAATTCCAAAGTATGCGATGAGTGTTGGAGTGGTGACCAGTGAAACAGGGGCGGTTATTCGGGATATTTTGCATGTGAGAGCAAAGAAAAATCCATACACAACGGTTTATATTTATCCATCAAAAGTGCAAGGCGTTAACGCTGAAGATGATGTTGTGAGAGGAATCAAATTCTTTTCAGAAGAATTTCCTGTTGATGTGATTATTGTCGCACGTGGTGGTGGATCTTTTGAAGATCTTGCTCCTTTTAACACCGAAAAGGTGGCGAGGGCTGCGTTTGAATGTAAAATCCCAATCATTTCGGCTGTTGGTCATGAAACTGATTTTTCGCTTTTGGATTTTGCAGCGGATTTCAGAGCCCCAACACCTTCAGTTGCTGGGGAGGTTGCTTTCTTTGATTTTGAAAACGAGGTTGGCAGAATCAAGGGAAACATTGAGTCTGCAAAGTACTTCATGGACAAGAAACTTAAATATGAAAAGACTCAGGTTGAACTTAAGGTTGCGAACAATTTGGGTATTGTTGAGAATATGTTTCTTGAAGACAAATCAAAAATTTCAAGAATGTTGATGAGTTTGGAGACAGCGATTGATAAATTGGTTGCAATCAAAACACATGAATTGGAAAAAATGATCTTCAAACTTGAAGAAAATAATCCATTGACCATACTTAAAAAAGGATATGCAAAAATCACAAGAGATGAAGATGTTATCAGTAGTATAAAAAACGTGAAACTTGGTGACGAGATTACTGTTCAGCTTAGGGATGGTAAGTTTGTGGCTGAAGTAAATGATATTCAAGGAGAACAAAAATGACATATGAAGAAGCAATAAAAAGATTGGAAGAGATTTCTCAGGCATTGTCGAGTGACAGTGTGTCTCTTGATGAGGCTGTGAAATTGTTTGAAGAAAGTACAAAGCTTTCAAAAATTTGTTTTGAGACAATTAAGAATGTTGAAACAAAAGTGTCTCTCATCAAAAAGGAACTTGATGAAATCAAAGAAAAGCCATTTTCTGTGGAATAATTTTTAAGGGAAAAATGTAAATGCTGAGTAGTCTTTCAATTAAAAACATCGCACTGATTGATGATTTAAAAATTGAGCTCGGAAACGGGCTCAATGTTCTTACGGGTGAAACTGGTGCGGGAAAATCACTTGTTATTGACTCCATATCGTTGCTTTTGGGGGAGCGAGCAGACAAGTCTTTAATCTCTTTTGGCAAAGAATATGCTTATGTGGAGGCTGTGTTTGATGATGTGAATGAATGTGTTTGCAATTTGCTTGAAGATTTTGGTCTTGAAAGAGAAAGTACTGTGGTTATTTCGAGAAAAATTACAATGGAAGGAAAAAATGAATGCAGAGTGAATGGCAAAGTTTTTACACTTTCAATGCTTAAAAAAATCTCAACACCGCTGATGGATTTGCATGGGCAATTTGAACATCAATTGTTGCTTGCTGAAAGCAATCACATCAAAATGCTTGATTATTTTGCTGGCAACAAAGTATCTTCAATTTTGCACGAATTCAAAAGTGCACATGCTGCACTTAAAGATATTCTGAATCAAATTTCTTCTTTTGAAACTGATTCAAGTGAGAGAGCGAGACTTCTTGATTTATATAAATTTCAAATCGATGAAATCGAAAATGCTGGGTTTAAGGATGGTGAAGAAGAAGAACTTAAGGACTTTAGGGTTAGGGTTCTTTCACAAGAAAAGATTTTGGAATCAATCAAGAGTGCATTGCTTGTTGCTGAGGGTGGTGGATATGGCGGAAGCTCGATTGTTTCAATGATTGGGAAAATGAGCTCAGACGTGTCAGGTGCAGCGGCTTATGTTAAAGAAGCGCAAAGTTTATCATCAAGAATTGATGGTGTCAAATTTGAAATTATGGACATTATTGATTCGCTTGAGAGCATTAAAGACAATCTTTATTTCAATGAGTTTGAAGCTGAAGAGAATGAAAAAAGGCTTGACCTTTTGTCTTCACTTAAAAAGAAATATGGATCAACGGTTCAAGAAATAAATAAGTACTTAGATAAAATTCGATTTGAATTCAAAAGGCTTGAGGATTCGGAAGATCTTGTTCGTGATCTCGAAATACAAAAAGAAACACTTGCAAGTCATCTTCTCAAAATTGGGACAGAACTTTCGACAGAAAGAAAAAAAGCCGCTTTGAAATTTGAAGAACGAATGACTGCTGAACTTGTTTCGCTTGGAATGAAGGATGCAAAGTTTGTTGTTAAATTTTCCGATGTTGAACTTGAAAGTGCCCAAAGTGATGGTTTGGATAAGGTTGAATTTTTGTTTACTGCAAATGCTGGACAACCTCTCAAACTTTTGTCAAGTGTTGCAAGTGGTGGTGAGATCAGCAGGCTTATGCTTGCGATCAAAAATATTGGTGGCGGAGAAATCGGCGCAAGCACAATGATTTTTGATGAAATTGACACAGGCGTAAGTGGTCACATTGCAGCGGTGATTGCAGAAAAGTTGCTTTCAATTGCAAAAACTCATCAGGTGATTTGTGTGACACATTTGGCTCAAATTGCAAGTTATGGCACTGACCATTATTATATTGAAAAGAACACAACTGATGGCACAACAAAGACATCCATTCAAAAAATTAATGGTGAAAGCAGAATTCGAGAAATTGCAAGGCTTATTGGTGGGAATATTTCAGAATTTTCACTTGAACATGCAAAAGCAATGATTGAAGATGGAATAAACTTTCGAAAAAAATAAAATTTGTGCATGATTTTCAACAAAAAAGACAAACTACTTTTATGAAAATGAAAGTAGTTTTATTTTATCAAAAATTTATTATATTTTTGCTTTGTTTAGGGATTGGAGTTTGTTTTTTAAGCGCAAATTATGGCTTTGAAACACATCATTCGGTTTCGAATCTTGTTGCAGCAAACAATACATTTCCAAGACTTAGAGACATATTTAAAAATTTTTTTGATTCGCCATTTAAGAATCATGATGATAATAATTTGCCAGATGAATATGTTTATGTTGGAGGTTTTCCGATTGGGCTTGCTCTTGCAACAGATGGCGTTGTGGTTATTGCAAAAGGCACAGTAACAACAGTTCATGGTGAAATCAACACAACAAATGGATCAGACATTAAAGTGGGTGACATAATCACACATTTGGATGATTACAAGGTTTCATCGACCGAAGACATTGAATTGTATTTGGGGCGAAAGTATGATGGAAAAACAAACGTTTCAGTTAAACTCATGAGGGGAGATGATCAAGTTTCAACAACGATTCTTCCAGAAAAAGATTGCTTGTCGGATAAGTTCAAACTTGGTCTTTGGGTGAGGGATTCGGCTTCTGGTGTTGGAACAATGACTTTCATCAAGGAAAATGGTGAGTTCTCTGCTTTGGGGCATCCAATTTCAGATGTTGATACGGCTTCAAAATTTGAAGTTAAGAATGGTAATATTTTCAAGTGCAACATTGTTGGTGTTCAAAAGGGAACGTTTGGAACACCCGGAGAGCTTCGTGGGTTGTTTTTGAAAAATGGAGCGAGTATTGGTGAGCTTTTTCAAAACACTGAATTTGGTGCAAAAGGAGTGATGAACAAATCTTTTATGGAAAAAGCAAATCTGCATAAGATGAAGGTTGGAAGAAAGGGATTTGTTAAAACTGGGAAAGCCACGATTCTCACGACTATTGACGGAGTGACGCCAGAAGAATTTGATATTGAAATTGTTAAAACTTCCGTTCAAAATGAGCCACAGAAAAAAATTATGATCCTTCATGTGACGGACAAAAGACTTTTGGAAAAGACTGGTGGAATTGTTCAAGGAATGAGTGGAAGCCCAATAATTCAAAATGGGCGTATTGTTGGGGCTGTTACTCATGTTTTCGTGAATGATCCGACGCGTGGATATGGGCTTTTTATGGATTGGATGTTGTAGATAAAATAATTTTGTATAAAATTGAATAATATTGTAAAATTTGTTTGCAATATATAAAAACATGTGTTATTATAAATTTACTCGAGGTTGAAATTTCGAGAATAATTTATTAGGAACATATTATGGAATTTTACAACAAATTATATTTATTACAGAAAAAAGGCAATGATCTTGTTGAGGAGAATAGTTTGTTTTTCAAAAATAGTGGTTTGGACTATATGGGACAATTTTCAGATCCTGATGTGTTTTATTCAATTGCAGTGCTTACAAAATCGAGTATAATATTGTTTGATCCGAAGGGCTTTGAAGATGACTTGGATCATGTTTGTCAATTACTTAGTTCATTGCAAGATTTTACGGCATGCAAGATTGTTCTTTGTGATGACTTGCCAAAGGGTTACGAAGTGCCATTTCTTGTTTCTCAAAGCAATGAAAAAATTACAGACAATATTGTTCGAATTTCTGATTGTATTTTGAGGATTATTAAGGAGCAAAAAGAAAATCCAAACAATGAGAAATATAAGTTTTATAGCAAAATTAGAAATTTGCTTATTGAACTTGGTTTTGACAGCAGTGATCTTGGATTTAATTATATTTGTGACAGTGTTTATTACATCATTCAAGAAGATCGTGCAAATGTAAAGATTGTGGGTGATGTTTACAAATATGTTGCAAAAATCAATGAAACACTTGATTATCGTGTCGAAAGAAACATTAGACATGCGATCGAGCATGCGATGAGTTTGTGTGATCACAAGTCATTATCTCAAAATGAAAATTTAAAATGTTTTGACAAAATGATGCTTGGAACAACTGCAAAATCTTTGATTTTGGCATTAGTTGGTTATGTGAAATATAACGTTGCATTTGCTTAATTGTCACAAAGTGTGAATTTTTTGCATATAGATTTAATATATGAAAAACTTATGCAAGGAAATTGCGCAGTCATTTTTGATTTCAATAAACAGGTGTAAACGTATTTATATTTTATGCGCTTTTTTTGTTGCTGCGGGAATTGTTCTTGGATTGATTCTGTCTTTTTCGAGTGCGAGGATTGGTGATTTTTTGTCTGTTTCCGACAAAAATTACATGGCATACTTAAAGGGGGGCGCGGAACTTTCAGTTTTGTTTCTTGATAAATTCTCTCACATTTTGATTGCTTCAATTATTTGAATAGTGATGAGTTTGAATGGGATCACTATTGTTTTTTCTTTGGTGTATTTGATGTATCAATCA
>JAFTJJ010000005.1 GCA_017456465.1 Clostridia bacterium
GAAAATTTATTTGAAAAAAAAAATCTAAACTTGGTTTGCGAAATAGAAGATGCCACAATAACAAGTGCTCCAAGTTTGCTTGAAATTGTTTTCAACAACCTTATTTCAAATGCAATAAAATTTACAAACAATGGAGGGAGCGTCTTTATTTCACTCAAAAACACTCAAAGCCATGTCGAAATTCAAGTCAAAGACACAGGTTGTGGAATTTCAAAAGAAGTGGGACGCCACATTTTTGATAAATTTTATCAGGGTGATCCATCACACTCATCAGAAGGCAACGGACTTGGACTTGCTCTTGTTAAAAATGTTATTGATGTGATTGGCGGAGAAATATCAGTTGAAAGCAAAGTTGGTATTGGAACATCTTTCAAAATAACACTCAAAAAGGAACAATAAAAATAAGTGAACTTTCTCAAAAATATATGGAATAAAATCAAACACCCAAAAGGTTTGCCACTCTTTTTATTTTTCTTGTGGTTTGTGGCAATCACAACCACCACCATTCTTCTTGTCATATTCATTCATGATCAAACAGTAATTCATTTTATTCTTTATGCTTTGGCAGCAATAACACTTGCTTATGCAATTTATACGCTTATTTATTTGACTCCCAAAATGAAAGATGGAATGATAAAGCTTTTATACAAAAACAAATTCACAAAGTCTCTTCTTGATGACTATGGATACAGAACCACAATTTTTTCAGCTTTCTCACTCTTAATCAATATAACATATGTTGCATTTCTTGGAGTTACTGGAATCATGTCTGGCTCTGCATGGTATATTTCACTCACTGTATATTATCTCGTCTTGAGTTTGATGAAGGGCAGTTTGTTTTATTCTAAACATAAACACAACACCCCCCTCAAAAAAGCAAGAGCTTATAGATTTTCTGGAATAATGTTGCTTTTCATGACAATTGCTTTTTCTGGAATAGTCGTTCTTGTTTACACATCAAACATGAGTTTTGAATATGCAGGATTGATGATATATGTTGTTGCAACATTCACTTTCTATAAACTTGGTATTGCTTTATATAACATTTTCAAAGCTCGAAAACAAAATAATCTTTATATTCAAACAATAAGAAATATCAATCTTGCAAGTGCTCTTATTTCAATTGTGGTTTTGCAGGTCGCAATGTTCCAATCTTTTTCTCCGGAACTCAACAAAAGCATTGCAAACGGTTTGACTGGCGGATTAATCAGTATTATAATCATGATCCTTGGTATATTCATGATTTCAAAAGCAAACAAACAGATAACAAAAATAAAACAAGCGGAGGTCACAAATGACACAACAATTAAATAACAATGATTTCGAATTCACTTATTCTGCTCCAACTACAGCAGAAAGACGAGAAATCGAAAATATCAAAAAAAATTATATTCCGCAAACCAAAACAGAATTGGCTCTTGAAAAATTACGCAAATTAGATTCAAGGGTAAAAAATATCCCTGTCTCATTATCACTTGCTTTTGGTGTCATTGGAACTCTTATTTTTGGTCTTGGTCTCACAATGGTCCTTGAATGGAATCTTTTGCTTTGGGGAATTATTGTAATGGTTGTTGGACTTGTTCCAGTAGTTTTCGCATATCCACTTTTCAAAAAAGTGACAGCTAAATTAAAAGAAAAATATTCTCCAGAAATAATAAAATTAAGTGATGAGTTATTAAACAATGGAAAAACAAATGAAAATTAATGATATAGACACCTTTACTTTATTTGTCAAAAAAGAAAAGTCCATCAATATTATCAAAAGTTATGAATCTTTTGGATGGACTTTAGTGTCCAAGTCTGAAAATTTACATTATGAGGACCTTTTGGACCTTGAGTTTTCAAGACCACACAAAATTGAGCATAAAGACGAACTCCAACTCAAACAAGTATATCTTGAAGAAAAACTTAACACAATCGGCAAACTTGAAAAACACAAACACTCAAAATCCACAAGCTTTGGACTTGTCGCAGGACTTTTTTCCATGGCACTAATTGTTCTCAGCATGATCTGGTTTGTTCACTTTCAAACACTGAAAGACATTCTTATTGCTGGATTGATGGCTGCCGTCAGCATCACATTCATTGTCCTCGAAACAATTATCCTTCCCAAATTAATAAAGCGCGAAAATAATGAATTCGTGAAAAAACACAAAACCATAATAAAAGAAATTTCGGAAATTTGTTTTTATGCACAATCTCTTCTCGGAGGTGAACATGAACAAAAATAACCAATCACGAGTTGTAAAAATCAAACAAAGTGAACATATTCTAACCATCAAACTCAAAACTGAAGGAAATGGACTTGGAGTTCTCAAAACTCTAATTGTGATTTTGCTCATTGCTGCTCAATTTGCAGTTCTTGCTTTGTCATACTTTTATTTTGCTGGACTCTTCAGTTCTTACTTAACCTTTTCAATCGTCGCAACTCTCATAACTTGTATTTATGTACTTTCAAGTGATTACCACGGTCAAGCAAAAGCAACTTGGATTTTGTTTTTGCTCTTATCATTTGGTTTTGGTTATATAATCTTTCTGCTGTCAGATAAAAAAATTTCTTTTGGAAGATCTCAAAAAAAGTATAAAAATATTTTTAACCAAACAGAAAAACTTAAAAATCAAACAGACAATATTTCCCACATGCCTGAAGAGATAAAAACTTCGTGTAATTATCTTTATAATGTCGCGAAGTTCCCAGCCAGCACTCAAACAAAGTCCACTTACTTTCCAAGCGGGACAAGCCTTTTTGACAGCATAATTGAAGATCTTGAAAAAGCTAAAAGTTTCATTTTTATTGAATTCTTTATTATTTCAAACGGGAAACTATTAAACAAAATTTTAAAAATTCTCCAAGAAAAAGCGGCGGCTGGTGTAATGATTAAAATTATTTATGACGACATGGGCAGCCACGGTACACTTAAACGCAAAACAAAAAAACAAATCAAGAAGGCGGGTATAGAACTTCAAGAGTTCAACCGACTTTTGCCAGTGTTCAACATCGCACTCAATCTGCGTGATCACAGAAAAATTGTGATTATTGATGGAAAGATTGCTTACACTGGTGGAACAAACCTTGCTGATGAATATGTAAATGAAAAACGAATGCATGGCTATTGGAAAGATGAAGGAATCAAAATTGAAGGACCAGCTGTAGATAACTTGACCCTCGCATTCTTGGAACAGTGGAAGTTCTTGACACATCAAGATCTTGATTTTTCAACATTCTTAAACAGAGCAGAAAAATTTGAAACGAATGGCGTTGTTGTTCCATTTGTGAGTGGCCCAAACTATCAGTTTTCAATCGCACAAAATATTTATGCCTCAGAAATATCAAATGCAAAAGAAAAGCTTTACATCATGACCCCCTACTTCGTTCCAGATGAGACAATTACAAATCTAATCATCAACAAAGCAAGATCCGGCGTTGATGTCAGAATTGTCCTCCCTGATGTTGCAGACAAAAAATTTGTTTATATCGTTTCACGAAATAACGCAGAAAAACTCATTGCAAGCGGAGTCAAACTTTACACAATGACACACAGTTTTGTCCACAGCAAAGTCATCTTTACTGAAAACTCATGCATTGTGGGCTCAATAAATATGGATCTTCGAAGCTTCAATCAACAGTTTGAAAGTGCAGTTTTCACAAATCAAAAACAAACCATGAAGCAAGTTCTTGATGACTTTGAATATGCTTTTTCAAGATCCACACAAATAACATCACAAAATATGAACAGACGCAGCAGGTCATTCAGAGCTCTTGCAGGACTGTTCAACATTATTTCCCCATTCATGTAGAAACAAAAAAGACCAAGCAAATCAACTTGGTCTTTTTATTGTTAATTATTTACACTTCCACACAAAATCAAAGCATCTTGAGAATTTCAAGATGCTTTGATTTGAATTAATGTGATGACTCACTGTTCGATTCTTCACCTGCAAGCTTTTTTATTTTATAAACATGAGCGAGACGAGATTTAATATTTTTGAGTCTTTGCTCTGTAATTTTAACAACATCTGAATAAGATTCTGCAAGCCTAAGTTCATCCAGCAGTTTTTCAAGATCTCTGATCCTTTGAGAAAGACCATCAATTTTGAAAACATTTGCTTGTGCCTGCTCCAAAATTTTATTAAGTTCGGTTTCAAGCTGCTGTTCAATCTCGGTCACACCAAGCACCCCAAGAATACTTTGATTTTCACCAATTGCAAGTCTTGATCCAACAAATTCAGACGTTGGGTTTTCATGTTCAACTTTGATTGCCTGCCTCTTTTCCTTTGCCCGTGATTCATATTCATCATGTTTCATGAGCAGCTCTTCAAATTGGTGCTTAACCATAGCAAGTTCTTCTGTCAATTTCCTTCTTTCTGCAAACAAAGCATCCTCATTTCCAATCAATCCTGCAAATGAGTTTTCTCTCATTCGGTTTTCAAGAGTTATTTTTTGTTCTTCAAGTTCACGCGCCTTTCTTGCAAGAAGCTCCGTATTCCCACTGATAAATTTTGCAAAAAGCTTTGTGAGTGTATCAAACGAGGAATCAACCATCATTCTGGCATTCATGACAGCATCACGCACTTCAATTGGAACAAATCCGATTTCATCCAAGATTTCATCTCTTTCAACCGCAAGTTTGAAATAATTGGTTGATGTAATATATATTTGTTTTTCCTTATCTGTTATGTTTGGATGCTTTGCAAACATTGTCAGAAGTCCAATTTCCGAATCTATGTTTCTTTGCAGTTGCCACAACATTTCAATAAGATTAATTTTCTCAATAGATTTGTCATGCACCAAACTTTGCAACCTGTCACCATCAAGAAAAATCTTCCCTTTATGTCTGCTTTGACAAGATTCCACTCTGCTTGCGACATCTCTTGACCTCTTCATCACCACATCGATGGCACTTTTGTCAATATCACTTGTCTTGAATTTTCTTGCAAATTCATCAAAGTATGGACCCAAAAACGCCTTGAGTTTTTTCATATCGAACTCAAACAAAACTTCCTTCATTTCATTTGATTCAAATGAGACAGAAATTTTTGGCAATGAAGATAATTCTGCAGTCTTCGAAATTTCATCTCCAGCCTTTGCCTTTTTCTTCTTAAGCAAATCATCCGTGAAAACCGCGCCCTCTCTTAATGTTCTCCCAAGTGCCTCAAAAATTTCATCAGTACTTTTTGATGAAACAAAAGCACTCACGATCATTGCATGCAATCTTTCATATGGCATCTCAAGAATTTTCATATCATTCGCAAGATATGCCGCAAGTTCATTTGCTGGAACAACACTTGAAAGCAAATCAATCGTTTTTGAAACATTTTCAAGGGCTTCAATTTTTGGCATGCCCTTCAAAAAATTGTCTCTTGTGAGCATGGCTGAAAAATCAACTTCGTCCGCTTTTTTGCCATAAGACGTTTTCATTGCTTCCTTAATTTTCTTCAAACTCGCAAGTGAAAATTCCACAGAAGATCCAAAAATTGATGGGTTTTTGTGCATTACCCAAATCATGTCACGAACAGACAAATCAATTTTTGCATCAGCAAATTCGGCAAAAAGTTCACTATTCTTCGCACCAGTATTAATTATGTCTGAAAAAATTTCTCCAACGCTTTTTCCTTGAAGAAACGCACTGGTTTCAGCAACTTGCGATGGACTTGATTTTGCAATTGACCCTGCTTTTCTCAAAATATGACCATACTCGAGTTTTTCAAAATTTTCAACAACATCCGCAGGAAGAGAACCATCTGCCTTGACTTTTTCAAGAGCATAAGTCTTAAATTCGTTCAGAATTTTTTCAATTTCCAAAATTTTTTCTCTTGTTGACTCACAAAAAATTGTTGCACATCTTGATGAAAGTTCAATCAAATCATCTTCTGAAAAGTTTGCTCCAGAGAGCTCACCAGTTAACGCATCAACAACACCTTTGAATTTGTCCGGCTCAACTCTTTGCCAAAAATTTTTCATTCTCCCAGTGCAATTTGAATAAATTTTTGAAACAAGCTCCGCTCTAGAACTTCCACTCATAGTTGAAAATGACGAGGATACTTTTTCTGTCTTTTTCACAAACTCATCAGAAATTTCAAGCAAAGATTGATTTTGCGCATCAATAATAGGCTCCAAACTTGAATAAATTTGAGCCAAAAGACCCCTTTTTGTCTTTTCATCCAAAGTCATTTCTTGAACGAAAGAAAGTGCCTGCTCATATTTTAAAAGAGCATCAAAATCATGATCAGCCAACACTTGAATAACATTTTTAATTGTTGCACTTCCAACATTTTTGAGTGCAAGTTCACTGTAAACAATTGCACCAGTAATCACCTTTTCAAAAACATCAAGTGGCAGCCTCGCGCAGGCGTCACAAACTTCTTTGTATTCAGGTGAATAAAAAATCCACTTTTCACTTTCAGCCGGTTTTAAAATTTTTTTAAAACTATCATCAACTTCAGAAAATTGCAAAAAAGCAGACATACATCACATCTCCTCTTTGAGATTATTTACGTTTATTATAACATAAATAAACATACTTAGTCAATATTTGCAAAAATTCTGGTTTCAATTCTAATAAAAAATGCAGGATTATTCTCCTGCACTAAGCAAATCTTCGATCTTTATGCTGTGAACATTCTTGACTCTGGTTCTTGTAAAAAGTTTATATTTACTGCAAGCTGATTCGTACAATATATATACTTTATTGTTTGCAAGAACAATTTCCTCACTCATGCAAGGAGCGTCAATTGAAAGCACACAGTTTGCTGAAGAAAGCACAAACACTGGAACACTTGCCCCATTCACTTCAAGACTGTGTTCTGGAGCAACTCCAAACACATTTTCAAAAACATGAAGTTTTGAGTTTGGCAAACTATATGATGTTGAAATCATTACCCTGTCCTCACCCAAAAACTCAATCCCCTGCAATTGATTTGGTGTTGAAAGCCCACGAATTGGAACATCTGACACAATGCCAGACGCATCAAGCGCAAATGCAAATGACACAGCCATGTTTGTCTCGCCCGCACTGTTTGTGAGATGATGAGACTCATCAGTTTCATATTTTCCTTTCTTGTAAAACTCACCAACCCACAATTCATTTCCATTCACAGTCAAGCAATCAGCCCCATTGCCAGGATCAAGAGTATATTGGAATTCAACTTTGTCCCCGTTATTCGCATTCAAAACATCATCAAGGTTGACTTCATGAACCTTTCCATCACCGGCAATGTACGCAAAATTTCCATAAACTGCGACACCACCAGCATGCCCAAAGTAATCTTCTCCCCCATCAGTGAAAGTCACGTATTTCTCATCTTGAGTTTCTGAATCAACCACATAAACCCTTGATGGTTTGCTTGTATCATTCATATAGCCAGAAAGCAAAAACTTGCCACTTACTCTGTCATAAGAAATACCTTGCGGAATAAAACCTTCTGAAAGCCCTGAAATGTTAAATTCTTCCTTGGCAAGAACTTCATAAGCTGGATAACTCGCACCAAAGAAATAAATAAGGCCAGCAACCAAAATAACAACCAAAACAACACTAACAATCGTAAGACCAATCTTGGATTTTTTCTTCATAAAAACAATTCTCCCCTTCTGTATCAATTTTTCTCATTATATCAAAAATTTTACACAATGCAAAACAAAACAAGTAAATCAATGAACTAAATTGATTTTTTTGTTTCTGAAGTATTTTCCCCAAATTCCACCTCACATCCAAGTTTTGCGCGAAGCTCCTTTAAAAAATCATTGAGTCGAACTGGTGATATATATGTGTAATTGAAAACCCCCTTTTTGTCACCTGTTCGAATTCCAATTCTTTTTCTGCTCGTCGCAAAAGAAGAAATTATATTTTGTGTAATCTTAACTTCTTTGATTGCAGAATATCTTATTCGTTTTTTGAAAAAACCAAATCGGATTTCAATAAAGCATTCTTCAAGTCTTATACTCGTCCAAAAAAACAAATAACAAACAAAACATAAAAGAATGGTTAAAATTAAACTTACATACCAAAATCCCGCAATCATAGCAAAATTACTAAAAAATAATGTCACACCGGACAAAATAACAATAAAAGTGATATAAATCCAATCATATTTGCTTTCAAAAGCCATAAACACCTCTAAATTCTGCATTTTTAATCAAAAATTAATCAAATTTAATATATTTTTGTTCATTTCCATTAACAATTATATCAACATAAAAGAAATTTGTAAAACAAAAAGAGTGGAACACAAATCCACTCTTTTTGTTAATGTAAATTATTTCAAATTGAAAAAGGCTTTTTTGCCAAGGTATTTTGCATTTTCTCCAAGTTCTTCTTCAATTCTGAGAAGTTGGTTGTATTTTGCGACCCTATCAGTTCTTGATGGTGCACCAGTTTTGATTTGACCAGCATTTGTTGCAACCGCAATGTCTGCAATTGTTGTGTCTTCAGTTTCTCCACTTCTGTGTGATGTAACTGCAGTGTAACCAGCTCTGTTTGCTCGCTCAATTGCATCGAGAGTTTCTGTGAGCGTTCCGATTTGATTCACTTTGATGAGAATTGAGTTTGCAACACCAAGCTCAATGCCCTTTTCAAGTCTCTTTGTGTTTGTCACAAACAAATCATCACCAACAAGTTGGATTTTTGATCCAAGTTTCTTTGTGAGCATATCCCATGCTTCCCAGTCTTCTTCACTTACACCGTCTTCAAGAGAAATGATTGGATATTTGTTTGCCATTTCTTCCCAGTAAGCAACCATTTCTTCGCGAGTGAATAACTGCTCAGTCTTCCAGAAATAATAACACCCCTCTTTGCCAATCTTCTTTGCTTCATCATACATTTCAGTTGCCGCAGCATCAATTGCAATGCAGAAATCCTCACCAGGTTTGTAACCGGCTGCCTTAATTGCTTCAACAACATACATCAAAGCCTCTTCATCACTCTTTAAGTTTGGTGCAAATCCACCTTCATCACCAACTCCCGTGCTGTACCCTTTGCTTTTGAGAACAGCTCTGAGGCTGTGGAAAACTTCTGCACACCACCTGAGTGCTTCCTTGAAATTTGGCGCACCAACTGGCATGATCATAAATTCTTGAACATTGACACTGTTGTCAGCGTGCTTTCCACCATTCAGAATGTTCATCATTGGAACAGGAAGCACACACGCTTTTGTTCCTCCAATATAGCTATAAAGTGACACACCAAGGGCCTCTGCTGCTGCTTTTGCACAAGCAAGCGACACACCAAGGATTGCATTTGCCCCAAGCTTGCCTTTGTTTGGAGTTCCATCGAGTTCAATCATTGTTTTGTCAATTGCAACTTGATCCAAAACATTCATTCCAATCACTGCTTCTGCAATGATTTCATTCACATTTGCAACAGCTTTTTCTACAGATTTTCCAAGATACTTGCTCTTGTCTCCGTCTCTGAGTTCAACAGCCTCAAAAGATCCAGTTGATGCTCCAGATGGAACTGCCGCTCTTCCAATTCTTCCACCAGCAACAACTTCAACTTCTACTGTTGGGTTGCCACGAGAATCCAAAATTTGTCTTGCATAAACATCTTCAATTTCAATATATTCTTTCATGAATTTTCTCCTTGTTGTTTTATTGAATACTTTAATTATACTCTTCATTTCTTAACTATGTCAAAAACTTTTAACAAGCAATGCTCTTTTATTGATTTGATACAAAAAATAAATAAATAAATGCAGACAATGTAAAAATTACTGCATTTTATTATAATTATTTACAAATTTAATTATTTCTATCATAATTATCTAAAAAAGAATGTTTCTCGCCATCTTTTTTATATCCAAGAACCATATTGAGATTAATATTTTCTGCGCTTTTGAAAATGTTGTTCACAACATTCGGATTTCTCTTTTCGAGAGCTTCAATCAACAACTTTGTTTGATATCGCTGAGATGTGACATCTTCAACCTCGTTTTTTGCGATATTTTCCGTAAATCTGCAAGCACATCTAATAAATTCAAGACCTGCCGCCTTTGAAAACGCAATTATATCTTTTTCACGTACAAAATATAATGGTCTTATGAGTTCCATTCCTTCAAAATTGTCACTGTGCAGTTTGGGAAGCATTGTTTGAAAGTTTCCAGAATTAAGCATTCCCATGAGAGTTGTCTCAATCACATCATCAAAATGATGACCAAGAGCAATTTTGTTGCAGCCTTTTCTTTTTGCAATTGCATACAAATGCCCACGTCTCATTCTTGCACAAAGATAACATGGGTTTTTTTCTGTTGAGTTCGCGACATCAAAAATGTCCGTATCAAAAATCTCCGCAGGAATATTCAAAATTTCAAGATTATCCTTAATTTTTTGTAGATTTTCAGGATTATATCCAGGATTCATCACAACATACTCAACATCAAAATCAAACTCAGTGTGTCTGTGCAACTCCTGAAATAATTTCGCCAAAACCATTGAATCTTTTCCACCTGACACACACACACAAATCTTGTCATTTTCTTTGATCAATTCATATTCCTTGATCGCTTTGATGAATTTTGTCCAAAGCTTGCTTCTGTGTGATGTCATAATAAGCCTTTCAATTTCTTTGTATCTTTCCAAACCACATCTCCTTTGTTTTCATTTGAAAGTATATCACACTTTATTCAAAGTGCATAGACCATTTTAAAAATTTTCAGTAAAACCAACACTGCTATTAAATTTTTTAATTTTTCTTTCTTCTTCAAGTTTCAGACTTTCAAGAGCCTTTGATCCAAATCCATAATGTTTATATATAGACATAACATCCATGGTTGTAAGCTTTGAAAAATCCACACCAAGCTTTTTGCAAACATCTTTAATCGATTCTTCTGATTTCCCCTCAAATTCAACATACGATGGGATCATTGGCCACATGTCAATATCGACTTCAACACCATCAAACATATACCTTATTCGCCTGTTTTCTTGAACACTTCTGACTTGATAACCAAGTTTTCTCAAAATTTCATTTGTAGTTTCAAAATCAGAAACAACAATTTCAAGTTCTTTTGTTCCATCAATTTCAGCACTTTGAATTTCCTTGATTGTGAGCGTTGTTTCTTTTCCGTTTGTGCGAAGCCTAATCCAGCTGTTTTCTTTCACGGGATCAAAATCATAGCAATATCTCTTCTGCACCCAATCCCCAACAAATTCAGCACCACATATTTCAAGTTTTCTAATAATATCATCTTCATTACATTCAAGAAGTCTAATTTCTATTTCACTTTGCATATCAACATTCTCCTTGCTTTCATTTTATCATACTTTTTTCAAAAATTGCATCTTTTTGATCCAAACATGCAAAAAAGATTATATTTTTGACAAATTATTTATGGTGTCCATCTTGACAAGCAATGTGGGAAATGATATAGTTTTACTTGCTTTTAAGGAGAGAATTATGATTATTGACAACAACATGACAGAATTTGAAAGAGATATTGAAATTTCAAACTATTCAACGAAAAAAGGATTTGAGCTTTTTGCAGAATGCAAAGCTTCTGAAATTTTAACTGAAAATCAAAAACAATCCATCAATGTGAACCTATGCATTGCTTATGCAAAAAGAAAAATTGAATCCTATGCCACAACATTTGATCATGCGTCAATTTGCATTGGATTTGGAAAATCTGACATTATCGCAATCTCAGAAATCGCTCAAGAATTATCACAATCTAATCACAACGCAGATGAATATCAAGCATAAAAACCACTGATGTTTTCAGTGGTTTTTTTATAAAGAGATCATTAACACGCCTGCAAAAATAAGCACCATGTCCTACGGAATTGAAACTCCAAATGGAATCCAAATGAGAGCGCACAAAAAACTAACACCAATAAACAAAACCAAAATTACTGATTCTTCACTTTTTTGAACCACCTTCTTTTTCGTAACATTGAACACACCATTAATCAGTGCATAAAGTTAATGCAAAAATAATATAAGAATTTTCCATAACAATGAAATTATAAACCTAAATCATCTTAATGCAAAGCCTTTTTTAAAATGCAAATAAATATAAAAAAGAAGCCCTCTTCACCAAAATATACAGCATTTCAACCATAAGTTGAGTTTATTTTGTTCCATTGTATTAATGCGTGTGATATAATGTTGATAATTTAAGGAGGATACTGTTTTGAAAAATTATGGACAAGTAATCTCGAAACTCAGAAAAAAACACGGGCTCACCCAAAATGAACTTGGTAAAAAACTTAATGTTTCTTATCAAGCAGTTTCAAAATGGGAAAATAATTTATCTGAACCAGATTTAGATACAACACAAAAAATTGCTGAAGTGTTTGGAATCACAATGTCAGAATTTTTCGAAATGGCAAACAATCACGAAAAATCCCAAAACACGAATTTCTCCTCGCTCAGTCAAAAAGATAACATAAGCATTTTCAAAACAAAGCCGTGGATTTTGGCAACACTTCTTGGAGGAATAATCTTCATACTCTCATTGATTGTGTTATTAATCCCTGTCAAATATTCGAGCAAACAAGTTTTCGCCAAATATGACGATTCGATATTCTTCATTTCAGCAAACACCCCATCAACAACAAAAACAGGAACTGGTTTTTTCATTAATAATTCGGGACTTGCTGTCACGACTTATAGCAATGTTCAAAATTGCATCAGTGGGAAAATTCAACTTTGCAACGGTGACAAATATGATATTGAAAAAATCGTTGGAATTGATGAAGAAAATGACATTGTATTAATTCAAGTTAACATTGATAAATCATTTCCAGTCAAACTTGGTGACAGCAACAACATCAAAATGGGTGACAAGGTTTATTCAATAACTTACTCCAGTGATGACACATTGAATGACGCAAACAGTCTTGTAACTGAAGGATTTATCTTCAAACTTGAATCAAATTCAGACGGTACTACAAGCATTCAGACAACTGCCAGCATCGAAAACGCAAACAAGGGTGGTGTTATTTTCGACGAATATGGCAAAGTCGTTGGAATTATATCAAGCAAACTCAAAATCAGCGGTGTCGGGTTCGACATGGTGAATGTCTGCATTCCAATTGCCAAAATTAAAAAAATAGAAAAAAATATTAATCTTTCTTTATATGATTACTTAAAATCTCAAAACGGAACTTATGTTGTGCAATTTGACGGAAATGGCTCAACATCAGGAGAAATGTCAACTCGTACATTGCTCAGAAATCAAGAGTATCGAATTGCGTGCGAATTCGAAAAAACTGGTTACATGTTCCAAGGATGGAGCCATAATGACACCGATCAAGGAACATCCATTTTCAATCTTGGCGTTGAAAATGAAACAATAACACTCACAGCCATTTGGAAAGAAATTGAGATTGATATTTCTTATTACTTAAATGGTGGTTATAACAATTCTCAAAATAAATCTTCTCTCAAATATTGGGATGAAAATTTCACATTGCTTCCCGCAACAAAAGCAGGACATGTTTTTGAAGGTTGGTATACAGACCCAAATTTTTCTTCACAAATTCAAGTGATTAATGCAAAAACGTCAACAAAACATTATTCGCTGTATGCAAAATACACTTTAGAAAACTACCAAATTTCTTATGAATTAAATGGTGGAACAAATAACGATCTTAACCCAGCATCTTACACAATTAATGACTCTTCAATTTATTTGCAAAATCCTGAAAAACTTGGTTACAAATTTGATGGATGGTACAAATCTCAAGATTTTTCCGGAAGCAAAGTTTCTTATATTTCAACAAGTCAGTGCACACCGCTCACCCTATATGCCAAATTCACTGCAATTCAATATAATATTGACTATGAATGCAACGGAGGAGCGTGCACAATTGAAATAGGCTTTGGATATTATACAATTGAAAAAGGAACAATGGTCTCTTACATCAAAGCAACAAAAGATGGCTATACTTTTGCGGGATGGTATAACAATGAAGACCTGTCTGGAGATCCAGTTGACACTGTTGCATACAGATATGGCTATTTAGGAGATATAACATTATATGCAAAATACGAAGTAATAAACTATAAAATAAACTACTCTCTCAATTTAGGAACAGCTCCACAAAATGGAAACCCAACGACATATACGATTGAAGATGAAATTGTTCTCAATGAACCAACAAAACCGGGTTGCACATTCTACTCATGGTATGAAACGACAAATTATGAATATTTAGCCAAAATTCCCAAAGGGACTACTGGAAACTTGTCATTGTCCGCAAAATACAAAGTTCTTGAAAATGATGATGGAGATTTGATTATTACAACAAATGAAGCACTTCTGGAATTTCTTGGCGACAAAGCTGGGACTTATAAATACAAACGTATAAGCCTTGAATCAAATCTTGATTTGTCAGCATACTCAACTCATGGCACTTATCCAGAATTTAACGGTTCTTTTAATGGAAATTATCACACAATATCAAACCTGAAAGCTCCACTTTTCAATGAAACAACAACCGGAGCAATTCAAAATCTAAAAATAGAAAACATAAATACAACCAAAAGTGCCGGACTTGTTCAAGATGCAGATCGAACAACATTTGTTAATTGTTTTGTTCAGGGAATAATCAATTTTTCACCAAGCACTCTGGGTGAAGATTGCGGAGGATTGATTGCAAAAGCCAGAAACTGCAGAATTGAAAATTGCGCAACTGATGTAAATATTACCTACACTGCGACATATAACAATGGATCTTCTCTTACAGCATATATTGGTGGACTGGTGGGATTCGATTATCTTGGATCCATAGATTTTTCAACCATAAAAAACTGCTATTCTATGGGACAAATAAACATCATTGAAAATGCCAATCGATCTGCATCTTTCCATGTTGGTGGACTCGTTGGACAAGGCAAAATTTCCTATAGCTACAGCACATGCGACATTACTGCAAACTTTAACTATAATAATTACTCATTGAATGCTGGTGGCCTTATGGCAGCTGGAAATGCGGTTCAAAGCTATGCAACAGGAAACATTACAGCATCATTCAAAGATACATCCAGAATTGAATTCGTAAAAATTGCAAACTTGAATCCATCATATTCAGATGAAAAAACTGACGCTCTTACATTATGCTATTACTCCAACAATCAAACATTGAACACTGAATCAACAATCGTTTCAAATCCTGGTGAATCAGATATGGAATCAATTTGGCAATATGTTTGTGAAAATTGGTATTCAAATATTTGGAATATTTCAACAACTTCAAATCCAACACTCAATTGGGAGAACCAAGAATGAAAATAACAATTAATAATGAGAAAACAAAAAACAAAAACCTTGATTATGAAGAAACCTTTTGGCTCGGAAAACGAACCATTGTTTATGACAATACTCTCCTCACAAAATACAAAGGTAACTTGTACGAATACAAAAAAGATGGGAAAGGACAACTCTTTCAAATCAAGGGAAATCAAGTGTTTGGAGTTTCAATCAACATGTTTGACAATTGGGTGGAAATTTCAAGAAAAATCACTTGGTATGAAGTCCTTCTCGCACTCCTTGCATTCTTCCCTGCAATCATGTTTGGAATCTGGGGAGGTGTTTGGCCTGCTGCAATTTGTGGTGGCATCGGTGGCGGACTTTTTTTCACAAGTCTCACAATCATCAGAAACATCGACAAACTATTCGTGAAAATTATTGTTGCAATTGAATTTATGTTGATTGCCTTATTAATGTTTTACATCATAACATTCTTAATTTTTAAAACTGTTCTTCCATTTTAAAAATCAACAAACAAAAAGTTCAAGATTTTTTTCTTGAACTTTTTTTGAATGGTATTTATTGATTTGTTATTATTTGTTATTTGTTTCTTGAACTTCTTGTATCAAAGCTGAATCGTTGTCATTTTTGCCATTCTTTACTTGAATTTTATCTTTGATTGCGTACACAAGTTGAATGATTCCAAACACCATGAAGCAAATCAAGTTGAACACAATGTAAACAACAAGTTGAATAATTGGATAGAATGTAAAAATCCCTAAGCTGAGTTGAGTGTTGAAGAGTTCTCCGAGGAAAGGTATAAATCCAGCCGCGGTTTCTTGATCGAACATGAAAAGATAATTTGCAGACCAGAAATCATTTCCTGTGGATGTCGCAATACCATTAAACACTGTTCCAAGAATCCAAACTGCAGCAAAATAAATCATGAAGCCAAAGAAGAAATTCTTAAGTGACTTTCTGTCAAGTCTTGGAAAGATATTTAACAAAAGTGCCAAGATTGGAATAACAATAACATTTGTATGTTCCAAAATGAAATGCATATTATAAAGATAGAAGAATCCCTCTCCATCAAGATCAGGCATTGCAAGTGCAAATAGCACACCCACAACATTTACAATTACGGTAAAATCAAAAAGTTTCTTGGATTTTGTAATAAGGGCAAAAAGCACAAGATATGAACCAATATTGCAAAGTTGAAATGGGAATCGAGCAACATTAATACTTATTGCACCAAACATCTGATTGTATTGCATCAATAGACTCAAACTCAAGATGAATAACATAATCATTTTTGAATCATGATCCTTGTTTTTGAAAACAAAATACAAAACAATGATTTCAGCAACCACAAAAACAAGCCACAATATGTGAGGAAGTGTCCATGCATCAAAGATCACTGTGCTGTAACCAAATAAATGTTGTGGAACCGAAATTGGAATGCATGACAAGAGTGAAAGCACAAGCACAAGTGCAAAACATCCCCATTCTTTCAAACTTTTAACATTAAAAATGTGTTTTTCTTGAACAGCCAAAACAACAGGAATCATTATTTCAAGGCCAATTATAAGTCCAAATACTACACTCCTAAAAATTGGATTGAGCATAAATGCCTTAAACCCTTCACTTACAATTGACAGCGAATTAAGTCCTCTTCCCATACTTGATGTAAAAGCTTCCAAAAGTTGTGGATAAAAAATCAACTGAACAACTGAAATAATTGTACAAAAATAAATTGCAATATTTCGTATTGTTCTCTTTTTGAAGAATACTGCAAGGGGTAACATTATAAAAGCAAGGGATGACAACCACTTTAATACGGAAAGACCGCCAAGGTTTGCCCCAGATATATCTTCTTGATCAAAGCTTAAATTCAAGACATTTGGCAACAGTATCGTCAACAGCGATACCACACAGTATACCACCACTGACACTTTTAATATTTTTGACATTACACTGTCAAATTTCTCTTTATCTAGTTTGATGGCAAATTTACAGATAAAATATGCACCAAGCATCAAACCAATAAATAGTACGAAAAATAAATAAAACACTATTTTTCTCCTCCTCTTTTTAATTTAATTACACACCCAAAGTTTCCGTGAGTGTTGTATTTATGAAATAATTTTGCAACCCCATAATATATAGCAGACAATACAAGCAACACTGGTAACAAATACACAAATGGTATGGGAATTAACTTAAAAAGTGGTTCCAAAATCATAATAGACCCAGCTTCCATTGTATAAGAATGATTATGTGGACCCATAATTGAAAAACCATTCAATATAAAATTTCCAATAAACGCAATCAGAAAGTAAACAAATATACTCAAAACAACTTTCCACACATATTCAATTCGTGGTTTAAACCTTCTTGTTGCCAACATTAAAATAGGTATAAGAGCAATCAAAAAGTGATTTATCCAAAACGTTAAACATTCAACTGAATACCACATTGATTCTTCAATATCACTAGGGAAAGTCACAAATGTTGACAAAGCCATGGGCATTGAAAAGAAAAACAAGTATTGCCTTGCAAGTTCGTTCCTTTTAAACAAACACAGAGGAAGTAAAATAAAGTTGAAGTTACAAACTTGCAACATTTGTACCATCAGATTTTCAATATCAAACCTTGTGAAATAGTGAGTTCCATGGAGGAAAAATATTCCAAAAACACAAATTCCAGTTAAGCAAAAGATGATTATATTTTGGGTTTTTTCATTTACCTTTTTTACAACAAAAAATGAAGCCACACCAATTATAATTGAAGCCATTATCATTAAAATATGAGCAGTCCCACCAATTGTCATCATGAAAATTTTCCCCTTGATGTATCTATGCTTAATGATAATTATATCACTTTATCATACCCATCACATACAAATTCAAAATGTAAATCGAATTTATACAAAATAACCAAATTTTTTGATAATTCTTTATATTGTGGTTTATAAACCGAACTGAGACATAAACAACTATAAAAATGGTTCAAGCATCCACTTGAACCATTTTTGTTTGTTACACAATTTATTTAATTGCGATTAACTGTTTGGAGCGGACGATGGGAGTCGAACCCACCTCTCAAGCTTGGGAAGCTCACATACTACCGATGTACTACGCCCGCACGTTTCACTGAATTGTGTTCTGGCTTTTAATAATTCTGGCGTTCTCGTCAGGATTCGCTCCGCTACGAGGTCGAGTTCAAGAAGCACTGCCGCTATCACGCCACTCGCTAAAAATAGTCCACTGGACTATTTTATTAACGCTCCGTTCGAATCCTTTTGTAAAATTTCACAAGTGAAGAACAAAAAATTTCAAGCAACAAGCACCAGTGTTGATTCTTGAAATTCTGGCGTTCTCGTCAGGATTCGCTCCGCTACGAGGTCGAGTTCAAGAAGCACTGCCGCTATCACGCCGCTCGCTAAAAATAGTCC
>JAFTJJ010000035.1 GCA_017456465.1 Clostridia bacterium
TGCGAATGGTTGGGATGAAGGTGCAATTGATAGGTTGAGAGTTGACTATAAAAATGATGGCAGAATTGGTTATGAAGCAAATTTGGAAGCATCCGATGAGGCTGATGGTGCAATTTATGTCATGTGTTTTTATGCTCAAAACAAGTTTGTTCCAATTTTGCATGGAGTGGACATGGGCATCAAGAGCAATGTTGTGGCATTCAGATCAAATTATCTTGAGAGTTCATACAGAGGGCTTGTTGTTGGAAGAGGAATGATCGCAAGTGCTGATGAAAACAATTATGGTTATCCATCAGTCATTGCATCAACTTATGACTCAGGTAAATCAAACGACGGAATTGATCTTGATGAAGCTTTTTATGTTCACACAACAACAAGTGGAAAACGTTATGGTGCGTTTGTGCTTGAGCATGATTATGGTGTGACATTCAATAGTGATTTTGCTGAAAAAATAACTGCTGATGATGATCCAAACAAGGGATTTTATCAATTGAAAAAGCACAATGCTCTTTTGGGAGTGAAAGGTGATGCTGTGAGTGGTTATGATTGTGACGCAAGTGGAAATGTGACAAGGTTATCAAATGCAGCAAAAGAACGAATTTTGAAGGCTCTTCCAACATCGTTTACGATTTCACTTTATGAAGGAACAAAATTTGATGAAAATGGATTGTTGCTTGAAGAAAACAAAGTAAAAGAGAAAACAGAATATTCAATTCTTTCTTTTGGTGAACAATCGCCACCATATTTGTTTTGGGATAAGGGCGGAATCACAATTTCAGGAAGTGAGATGACGATTAAATTGAAACAAGCACGAACAGTTGGATCTTCTGAAGATTATGCTGGAATGAAAATTGCTGTCTGTGTGGATCTCAATGCCTTGCTTGAAGATGGGAAATTGTCGTATTATTTCACTTGTTCAAACACATACAATGAACCGTTTGTGATGTTTGTTGATGAAAGTGCTGAAGAATGTTTGGCAAGAATGGGGCAACATTTGATTGAAAACAACAAGACGCAATATGAAACAAACAATGGTCGTTTTGGTGTTGTTGAAGGTGTTGTTGTTGACACTCATTCTTCTGGGAAAATTTATGCAGACACAACAGATGGGGTGAGAATTGATGATGTTTCTTGGCAAGCAACAAGTGATTTTGTGACTGCAACTTCAATTGTCTCAAATGCAAAAGATGCAACGCTGCAATTGAATTATGCAAGCATTGTTGGCAAGATTGAAAGAGATGACACAGAACTCACTGGTTTTTCAGTTGGGGATGGAGTGTCAGTGTTGCTTGAAGATGAAAACAAAATTAAATTTCAAATCAAAGACAGAGGAACGAATAGAAATCCAGTTCTTAGTGTTGAAATTGATGAAAGTGGTTTGCTTCACTATGGCATTTCAGATTTCTTTGAATACAGAGAATATGTGAGAAAGTCTGAACCTGCTGCCAACGGGAATTATTATGTTGAGAGTACATTTGCGATTGAAGGCTTGTCGTCAGACAATTTCAACAAATATAAAGATCTTGGAACCGTTGAAACTTTGGGTGGCGGGAACAACCATGTTTGGACTGTTAATGTTGATTATGACAAAAAAATGCTTTGGGGTAATGTTGTTTTCCAAGAGAACTTGGGAGAGTCTGGCTTTTGGGGGCTTCGTTATGATGAAGACATAGAGCACTTGGAACATTTCCTTGATTCAGTACATGAAGATTATGAAAAACATCGCATTTATGTCGATGGTGACGGTGTGCTGGTTAAAGCGTATGCATTGGTGGATTTTGATCTTTCAACTTTCAATGCTCTCAGTTTCTTGGGTGTGAAAGGTGATGGATCAAGCAAAGTTTATACATATGATCCTGACAATGATGGGTCTTATGCTTTTTATAATAAGAATGGGCTTTTTTCAACAAGCTTTGGTGAGGCTGGTTCAGACAGTGTTCTTCAAAACAAGTTTGGGGAAATCTATGAGCAATCATTTACACTTTCTCCAGAATATATCAAATTTGAAGACAGTTTCCATGTGGATCGAGTTGAGATCGAAAATGATGCTGTTTTGGAGAGTGGAATTTACGACAAATTCAATGTGACCTTCTCGATTTTTGACAGGCCTTGGAAAGATGAGGATGCAAATCACATTGTCAAAGTGACATCTTATTATTACATTAAGGTGGAAAACTCGGATTCAGAGCAGGCAGTGTGTCCAGGGGTGATTTCGGCTGACATGTTGATTGAACTTGTGCGAAATGATGATAAATTTGTGATCAACAGTGGCACTTTCACCAATTTGCCGGTCTATTCTGCAGAAGAAGCGGGTGAATTGTTCTCTGGAAAATACAGCAAAAAAGTATCTTTTGTCACAACAAAAGTTGACAAGGGCTTTTTGGGAATTAAGATTGACTTTAAATTGTGGGATTCGCTTTTGGACTTTGGCGGTTTTAGATTCCATGCTGAAACGGGAACAACAAACATGCCAAATCAATATGTTTATCATTCATATGTTGATGGAAAAGTTGCGGTGAATTACAGTGGGCTTGGAATTGATTTCTTTGGGGCTGAAAAGTCAGGATATTATTCATTCAACACATTCTATGTTCCTCACAAATTCAACTTTATTGTGTTTGTCTTTGCAGCAATTGTTATATTCAACATTCTGTTCACCTCAGTTTGGGGCTTGATTTCAAGAATTTATGAGATTGTGGTTTACTTCATTGTGATGCCAGGAGTGGCGGCTGCAACCACCATGGATGGTGGAAAGATGTTCAAATCTTGGAAAGACAATTTGATCAAGAAGGTTTTTGCGTCCTATGGTGTAATTTTGGGCTTAAATTTGTTCTTCTTGTTGATTCCTCCGCTCAAAGAAGCGTCGCAGATTTTCAGAGATTCAGATTTTGTTGGCATGAACATGGACTGGATCTTGTGGGATTATAAAGCGGAATTTATCAATCAACTTATTTATTTGATGTTCTTGCTTGTTGCAATTTCAATGCTTAAGACTCTTCCGGCAACAATTGCTGGATTGATTGGGTCTGGTGATGTTTATAAAGATGGCGGTGATGTTAAAAAGAATGTCAAAGATACAGTTGATGATGTCACAACAAAAATCAAAGACACTGTTTCTGGAAAGGCTCTTGCGGGCGTTGTTGAAAAGGGATTTGAATATGCTGATTCTGTGAAGAAAAATGGTTTCTTTATGGCACCATTTAAGGATAAGGATGGAAACTGGAGGGGATTTGTGCCTGGCAGTGCCGTTTATAATGAATTCAAGAAACACAAGAAAAATAAAGATGAAGAAAAACCAGATGATGCAACAGAACAGACTGAGGCACCAAAAGAGCCAACCGGTGTGACGCCTGGTGGTGGAACGCCTGAACCACTTTTGGATGATAATGGAAATCCAATTGTGACTGGCGCAGAAAATGGACAAGATGCAACAGGGGCAAGCGAAACACCAACATCTGCGTTGTTTGATGAAAATGGAAACCCTCTTGGATTTGAGGGTGAGTCACTTGCTGGGGATGGTACAACTACATTCAACATCACGGATCATCCTGAGTTCTTTGATCAAGCAATGCAAGCTGTTGATGGTGAATTTGTTGATGATAACATTTCAAAATATTTTGATTTAAATGAAAAACTTGCAGAGGCTGAGAAATCAAAAGCTGAAGCAGAAGCGAACGGAAATAGTGATCTTGTTAAGTTCTATCAATCAAGAATTGATGAAATCAATGAAGAAAAAATAAGTATTGCAGAAAGATATGGCGCGATTTCTGAGAATGGTATGGCTGACGATGTTGCAATGAGTGCGACACGTGATAGATATAATGAGTTCTTGGAGTCTCGGGCGCTGATTGTTGGAAGGCAAGCTGCCGCGGATGCAGAAAGAGCAGTTGTGGATCAAATTAATGGAGAGATTGAGACTCTTGAATCACAGCGTGAAGAACTTGCCAAGCGAGTTCAGGAAAGTGATGTGTCTGAACAAGAAAAACTTGCACTTCGAATACAAATGAGCCAAATATATGGAGAAATTATTAAA
>JAFTJJ010000036.1 GCA_017456465.1 Clostridia bacterium
AATTCTGGCGTTCTCGTCAGGATTCGCTCCGCTACGAGGTCGAGTTCAAGAAGCACTGCCGCTATCACGCCGCTCGCTAAAAATAGTCCACCGGACTATTTTCTTAACGCTCCGTTCGAATCCTTTTGTAAAATTTCACAAGTAAAGAACAAAAAATTTCAAGCAACAAGCACCAGTATTGATTCTTGAAATTCTGGCGTTCTCGTCAGGATTCGAACCCGAACTAATGGTTCCGAAGACCATTGTGCTATCCCTTACACCACGAGAACATATTTCTAGTTTATCACAATACAGAGTCATATGAAAGTTCTTAACCAAAAATTTTCAATTTCGTCAAAATAAACATGATTTTTTATTGTTTAAGCACATTCTCTGTGTTAAAATATAACTGCTATGGAGGTGTTTTGATGGACTCGAGCAACAACAAATCTGAAATCTCCACAAATGAGAAAAAATACTCTTATAAAAATCTGGTGAAAGACTTTTCTCCATTTGCCAACATATTGATCATTTTTGGAATTTGTTTTGTTTGCATCACATTTGTTTTTAATGTTGTTTTGCATCCTCGAAAAATCACTGGCGAATCAATGCAACCAACCATAAATTCAAGTTTTACTGATTTCAACAAACAATATGATGTCATTTATTATTTTTCAAGCAACAATTACACTGATGGCGACATTGTTTGCATTGACAATAACAACGAAACCATCATCAAGCGCGTTGTTGCCACTGCAGGCGAAACAATAACATATTCTCGTGTGCAAGGCACAGAAACTTACAGCTCAACCCTTGCACCTTATCTCGAGACTGTGCAAATAAAAATCACTGTCACATCAACAGATGGATCCGTTCGTGAAACAAAAAATTATATGAACGAACCAATTATTTTTAGATTCATCACAAATGACAATGAAGGTGTTTTAGGGAAATATAAGCATTACACCCAAATCGATGAAGGATTGAAACAAAATCAAAACTATTCATTCACTGTTCCACAAAACTCAGTTTACTGTCTTGGAGACAACCGAAACAATTCAACTGACAGCAGACATTATGGAAGTTTTGACTTGAAAAACATCGAAGGAGAAATTGTTCTCCACATTCCATACGGGAAAACCATTTTTTACGCAATTTGGCACAAAATTTTTGCATAAGGAGATTTATTATGAAAACAATCATTACTTCTGACAGCTCTTGCGACCTTTCAAAAGAACAACTCAATGAATTCGGAATCAAAACAATTCCAATTTATGTAACAATGAATGGTGAGGAATATAAAGACGGCATCAATGTTTCACCTGATGACATTTTCGCCTACGTCAAACAGACAAAAAAATTGCCTAAGACTGCTGCTCTTTCGATTGCTGATTTCAGCACTTTCTTTAAACAAATTTTAGATGAAAACAAAGACGCAAACATTATTCACATCAGCTTGTCAAGTGGGCTTTCATCTTGCTTTGAACACGCAAATATGGCAGCTCTCGAATTTGATGGCAAAGTTACAGTTATTGATGGGAAAAATCTTTCAACAGGAACAGGTCTCCTTGTGCTTTACGCAGCAAAACTTGCTCGTGATGGTGTTGAATATCTTGAAATTGCAAAGCGTGTTCAATCAAGAGTATCTGCTGTCCAAGCATCATTCATTATTCCTGAGGTTGATTATCTTTACAAGGGTGGCAGATGTTCTGCTCTTTCTCTCCTTGGCGCAAACTTACTCAAAATCAAACCAAAAATTCAAGTGATTGATGGAAAAATGAAAAATGTTGGAAAACCAAGAGGGAAAATGAATGTCGTTCTCAAAAATTATGTTGATGAAACTCTTGAAGAATTCAACAATCCTGACAAAACAATATGCTTTGTGACACACTCTTGTCTTGATGATGAAACTGTAGCAGAAATCACTGAATATGTGAAGAGCAAAAATATTTTTGATGAAGTTGTTAACACTGTTGCAAGTTCAACAATTACCTGTCACTGTGGCAAAGGAACGCTTGGAATACTTTACATCAATGATGGGGGAGAAAAATAAATCTTATGAAAAAATTTACAACATTTATTGGCTTGGTTTTCTGTTTGATTTCAAGTTTCATATTTTCTGCTTGTTCAAGCCCAAATGTCATTGATCCAACAGTTTATCTGAACTCAACAGTGAACGCAAAAGTTTATGGAGTTGGAACAACACAAAAAATAGACTCAAACAAAATCACAAGCAAAATACCAAGTGAACAAAAGAAATACCTTTCTCATGAAATTAAACTAAACAAAGATTGGATTTATGGCATGCATATTGAAAGCATTTCATACTACATTCTTTCAAACAAAGATATGGAAGATGTTGAATTTAATCTCACACTCACAGGAACTGAGAATGGAGAAGCAACGCTCACAAATGCAACAAAAACTTTCAACCACCTGCAAAAGCCTTACACTCTGAAAGCTGGAAAACCTTTCAAAGTTTATGTGAAAGTTAATGACAAAATTTCACTTTCAACATCAGACAGCGTGCTCACGATCAGTCTTTATGACACTTACACTGATCCAGGCTTTGAATATTGTATTTATGGACTTGAAATTGTGGGTGAACACAAATCATAGAATCACATTTTAAAAATTTGAATGCAAAAAAGGAGATGAAATTCATCTCCTTTTTACATTTTATTTATTATTTTTCAAATTTTGTTATGAAACTGGTTCATCAATTTCAATTGATTCTCCACCATCTTCCGTTGTGTCTTCAGCCATTGTGTCAGCAATTGCAACACACATTACTTTTGCATCACCCTTGAGTTTCATAATTCTGACACCAATTGTGTCACGACCAATTTTTGAAATTTCTTTTGCCTCAATCCTGATTATGATTCCGTTGTCTGCAATCATCATAACATCTTCTTCCTCGGTCACTTGTTTGAGGTTAACAAGATTTCCTGTCTTTTCATTAAAGACGCCAGCCTTGATGCCCTTTCCTTTTCGAGTTTGCAATCTGTAATCATCAACACTGCTTCTCTTTCCATAACCCTTTTCAGAAATTGTGAGAATGTCATATCCCTCTTTGATCGCAATCATGTCGACAACATAATCTTCATCAGCAAGTTCAATTGCTCGCACACCAACAGTGTCACGGCTGAGTGGACGACAGTCTTTTTCGTTGAATCTAATGCACTTTCCTTCATGAGTTGCAACAAGAATGTCACTTGTTCCAGTTGTATATTGAACAGAAATGAGTTCATCGCCCTCATTCAAGCTGATTGCAATCTTTCCACTCTTTCTTATGTTCGCATATTCTTCAACAGCAGTCTTTTTGATCATGCCATTTGCTGTTGCGATGATCAAGAATCCATCTGGTTCGTCAGGGAGATCTGCTGGACGAGGCATCATTGCTGTGACTTTTTCATCAGGATCCAGTTCAAGAAGGTTCACAATCGCTCTGCCTCTTGCTTGTTTTTGGCCTTCTGGGATTTCATAGCCCTTGAGAGTATAAACCTTTCCCTTATTTGTGAAGAACATAATGTCATCATGAGTGCTTGAAATGAACATGTTTTCAACAAAATCTTCTTCTTTTGGCTTGTGAGCAGTTGCGCCCATTCCACCACGTTTTTGAGATCTGTATTCTGCCACAGGAATACGTTTGATGTAACCAAAATGAGTCATTGAAATGACAACATCTTCTTTTTCAATGAGGTCAGCAAGGTTGATGTCTGAAATGTCGTGACTGATTTCTGTTCTTCTGTCATCGCCATATTTTTCAGCAATCTCTGTGAGTTCATTCACAATAATATCCTTAACTTTTTCATCGCTTGCAATGATTCCGCGAAGTTCAATAATGAGAGCTTTGAGTTCATCAAGTTCTGCGTTGATCTTTTCAACTTCAAGGTTTGTGAGCCTTTGAAGACGCATGTCAAGGATTGCTGCTGCTTGCTTATCTGAAAGAAGGAAGCTTGTTTCCAAGTTTTCCATCGCATCAGCTCTGTCTTTTGATTGCTTTATGATTCTGATAACATCGTCAATATTGGCAAGTGCAACAGCAAGTCCCTCAAGGATATGTTCCCTTTCCTCAGCACGTGCAAGATCATATTTTGTTCTTCTGAGAATAACATCTTTTTGATGCTCGATGTAATATCCAAGCATTTCTTTAAGATTCAAGATCTTTGGTCTTCCATCTGCAAGCGCAAGGAAGATGATTCCATAAGAAGATTGAAGAGCTGTATGCTTGAACAAAAGATTCAAAACAACCTGTGGTTGATAATCTTTTTTCACTTCCACAACAATTCGCATCCCCTTTCTGTCGGATTGTTCTTTGATGTCTGAAATTCCTTCAATCTTTTTGTTTTTGACAAGATTTGCCATGCTCATCACAAGCTCTGCCTTATTGACTTGATAAGGAAGCTCTGTAATGATGATTCTTGACTTGTTTCCATCTTCTTCAATCTCAGTCCTTCCACGAACAACAATTCCGCCGCGACCAGTCATGTAAGCGTTCTTAAGAGCCGTTGTCCCCATGATGATTCCACCTGTTGGATAATCTGGAGCTGGAACATGTTCCATGAGCTCTTCAATTTCAATTTCAGGATTTCGGATCATTGCAACAATTGCATTCGACACTTCTCTCAAATTGTGTGGCGGAATGTTTGTTGCCATTCCGACTGCAATTCCATCAGAACCATTCACAAGAAGGTTTGGAAATCTTGAAGGAAGCACTGTTGGTTGTTGTCTTGTTTCGTCAAAGTTTGGAACAAAATCAACAACTTCTTTTTCTATGTCACGAAGCATTTCATTTGCGATCTTTGCAAGACGGGCTTCTGTGTAACGATAAGCCGCTGGTGGATCTCCATCCACTGATCCAAAGTTTCCGTGACCTTCCACCAATGTGTATCTGATTGAAAAGTCTTGAGCGAGCCTTACAAGCGCACCATAAACTGATGAGTCACCATGTGGGTGATAACGACCAAGCACATCACCGACTGTTGTCGCGCATTTTCTGAATGGTTTGTCAGAAGTGAGTCCAGACTCATTCATTGCATAAAGAATTCGACGATGAACAGGCTTGAGACCGTCTCTCACATCTGGAATTGCACGAGAAACATTGACGGCCATTGCATAGTTCATGAATGAAACTTTCATTTCATTTTCAATATCTCTCTCAACAATCTTTGTATTGTCCACAATTTTTTCATATTCTGCACTGTAATCATGTTTTTTTGCCATCTAATTTTTCCTCCTACACATCCAAATCAGTCACAAGGTCTGGATTCTCTTCAATAAACTTGCGCCTGAGTTCTGGACTTTCCCCCATCAACAAACTGAAAATTTCTTCAGCTTCCACAGCATCTTTCATGGTCATTTGAATGAGAGTTCTGTGTGCTGGGTTCATTGTTGTTTCCCAAAGTTGCTCCGTGTCCATTTCTCCAAGACCTTTGTAACGCTGAAC
>JAFTJJ010000037.1 GCA_017456465.1 Clostridia bacterium
GTATTCCAACGATATAGATAAGCCACAAGTTGAGATTCAAAAACTGGAGATATATGGATGTCATAAGTGACCAGTTGAGAATTGAGCGCAATATGAGGCGAAGAATATTATTTCCCCATTTTTTGTTGAAGTACATGACAACAAGTGATGATGCTGGAACTGCCCAGACAAATATTTGCCAGAATGAGTATTCGTAAATTACTTGCATATAAACAAAAAGGATTGTTGCGATGCACCATGTAATACAAACAGCAAGCAAAGAAACTGCAATTTCTGGTGGGGCTATCTTGGCTTGAGGATTTGTCTTTTCGTCGTGTTCCTCAAACATATAAGTAATCGGAACTTCAAAAACTTTTGCAAGATTTTCGATGGTTTCAACGTCGGGAATGACTTCACCCTTTTCCCATCTTGAGACTGCCTTGTCTGAAAAATTCAATTTTTTTGCAAGGCCAACTTGGGTAAGTCCCATTTGTTTTCTGAGGCTTGTAATGTTGTTTGAAACAATTTCTCTAATATTTTTCATAACTTCATTATACAAGATGTTTTTTAAATTGTAAATAATTTTGTGTAATTTTTTCAAATTCTCGCTGAGCGGGAATTATTTTTTCGCGATTCTCGCTCAAAAAACTACAAAGAGAATTATTTTGTCGGATTCTCTTTGGATGTGGGGGATTTTGTAATATACTTGCAGTATGAAGATATGCTAGAAAAGTGGGGCTTGAAAATAAGCAAATGGAGGTTTTTTAAGTAAGTGGTTATGGAAAAAAACGAAAAAGAAATTTATGAGTTGACCAGTGGTCAAGAAGTAGTGAACTTGCAAGCAATGCTTTCAATTCACAAAAATGTAGTAAATATTATGTCATCTCTCACACTTGATGAGGATATTGACTTTGAACTTTTGAAAAAGGCATTCAATCTTGTGGTTGAAAGAAATGACTGTCTCAGAATTAAGTTTTTCAAGAAAGGTGGAAAGCTTGTTCAAATTTTTGAAGATGAAAGAACAATCAAAGATATTCCTGTTTTGAAATTTGAAACAGAAAAAGAGCAAATGGCTTTCATTAACAAAAACACAAAGAAAGCAATTGCGTATAAAAAAGGAGTAGTGATTGAGCCTTGGTTTATTAAGACATTCGACAACAAATCAATGGTGCTCATGAAAGTTTGTCACTTGGTTCTTGATGTTTATGGAATCAATATTATTTATAAGGATCTTTTTGATGTTTATAATACTCTCAAAGAAGGGAAAGAGCTTCCAGAGGCTCCAACATCATTTGAAAAAATGATGCAAGCAGACCTTAAGAAGAAACATGATCCAGACTATAACCAAAAGAACAAAGAATTTTTCACTGAGTATTTCACAAGTCGTGAAAACCCATATTATGCAGGTGTTCATGGTGAGAAAAATCCAATCTGGCAAAAGCAACTCAAGAAAAATCGTCATGCAATGAAGTTGTTTCTTTTCAACAACCAAACTCAAGGTTATGCTCATGACATTGAAAAGCCTCTTGTGGACAAAGTTATGGCTTATTGTGCTGAAACAAAGCAATCACCTGCAAACTTCCTCTTCTATGCACTTTCAATCACTGCATCAATGATGAATGGGAAAGTGAAAAACATGCTTCCAATGGAGCTTTGCAATTGTCGTGGAAC
>JAFTJJ010000038.1 GCA_017456465.1 Clostridia bacterium
AAAACGTCCCCTCAAACGCAAATCATTTGAGGGGGCTTATTTAGTTTTAAAAAAGCCCCGAGAACTTCTCGGGGCTTTATTCTTCACACTTTTTTAATTGCCGAATGTGACTTAATTACTTAAGTTCTACAGTAGCACCAGCAGCTTTGAATTTTTCTTCCATTTCTTTAGCTGCATCTTTTGCAACGTTTTCTTTGATTGTGCTTGGAGCGTTATCAGCAAGAGCCTTAGACTCAGAAAGACCAAGTCCTGTGATCTCACGAATAACTTTGATAACGTTGATTTTGTTTGCTCCGCAGTCTTTAAGAACAACAGTGAATTCTGTCTTCTCTTCTTCTGCAGCAGCAGCGCCAGCACCAGCAGCAGGAGCTGCAACAGCCATAGCTGCAGCGCTTACGCCGAATTCTTCTTCAATAGCTTTTACAAGGTCGTTGAGTTCAACAACTGTGAGAGCTTTGATTTCATCTAAAATATTTTTGATATCTGCCATTTTAATAATTCTCCTTAAATAATTTTTCTTTGTTTTTTATTTTTGTGTTTGAGTTTCACGGGTTCAAACCACCCCCATTAACTTATGCTTCTTGCTTCTTTGCAACTTCTGAAAGACCAACAGCGAGTGAACGCATTGGAGAAGTAAGCATACCAAGTAATTGTGCCACCAAAACTTCTTTTGATGGGATAGCTGCAAGTGCTTTAACTCCAGCGATGTCGAGGTACTTACCTTCAACATAACCAGCTTTAACTTTGAGCACCTTGTAGTTATTTTCTCCATCAACGGCAATCTTGGCAGGAGCAACAACATCACTTGTGTGGAAAGCAACAGCAGTAGTTCCCTCAAGAAGACTTGAATCAAAAGTGATGCCAAGTTCTTCAAGAGCAATCTTCAAAAGTCTGTTTTTGTAAACTTTGTAAACCGCACCAGCTTTTCTAAAGTTATTTCTGAGTTCAGTTACTTGAGCAACTGTGAGACCCTTATAGTCCACAAGAATGATAGCTTTAGCATCTTTTGCGTGAGATTTGATCTCTTCAACAACAACTTTCTTGTTTTCGTAGTTAGCTGACATTATATTTCCTCCTATATTTTTTATCGTGTGAAGGCAAATAAAAATTCCCGTGTGCTCGAGGGCAAACACGGGAATAATGTCATTATTATCCTGATTTGTTGTTCCTCGGCAAGAAATTAAGGATTTCTCCACTTGCTGTCTTTGGCACATAAAAATATTTATTTACGAGTGATATTATAACCACCTTTCATTGTTTTGTCAACCCTATTTTGCAAAAAATAAACCAAAACTTTTTACTATTGCATTATTATAACTTATATGATATAATATAAGCATTAAATACATACATCAATTGGGAGGTTTTATGGAAAATAATACTTTTATCGAACAAGTTGATTCAACTGTTTGTTTCATGAATTATGAAAGAGGAACTTTTAAAGAAAAATATATAATTGAAAGCATTGAAAGAATCCCAAATGATGAGGGTGTCCCATCACTCTATGTCACACTCAAAACGAACTCTCCTCAAATGTACTATATTGTTGCAGAAATCACAGATTTTACCGTGCTTGCAGATCCAATGCCCCAAGATGACAAAAATGAACTTTTGAAAGTTATCTTTGACAGACAAACTTTCGCAAAAGAATTCAATGCTGCTTTCAAACAAGCAAAAACCATCGAACTCAACAACGCATATTGGAGCGCAGTTGAGGAAATCCCACAAGATGAATATTATGAGGGAAAAATGGATGTCCTTTCTGACGATTATCAAAAATCACTTGAAGGCATTATTCAATTTGAGGAGCCAACATCTGCCACTGTGTCAGAAAAATAAATAATCAAACAAAAAAATAGAGCCAAATTGTTGGCTCTATTTTTTATTGAACTTTAACCAAAATTAAACTCTGTAAGTTGTTTTGATTCCAGGGCCCATTGTGCTTGCAACAGTGATGCTCTTCAAATACACACCTTTTGCAGCTTGTGGTTTTGCTTTCACAATTGCATCCATGATTGTGTCATAGTTTTCTTGGAGTTTTTGAACGCCGAAGCTCTTCTTTCCAATTGCAACGTGAATGATACCGAATTTGTCAAGACGATATTCAACTTTACCAGCTTTGATGTCCTTGATTGCTTTTGCAACATCAGGAGTAACTGTTCCACTCTTTGGGTTTGGCATGAGTCCACGAGGTCCAAGAACACGTGCGATTCTTCCAACAAGTCCCATCATGTCAGGAGTTGTGATGCAGGCATCAAAATCAAGCCAGTTTTCTTTCATGATCTTGTCGATCACATCTTCAGCACCAACAAAGTCAGCGCCGTTTTCTTTTGCGATTTCAGCTTTGTCACCTTTTGCGATAACAAGAACTTTCACATTTTTACCAGTTCCGTTTGGAAGGACAACTGATCCACGAACTTGTTGATCAGCGTTCTTTGGGTCAACACCGAGTTTCACATGGAGTTCGATTGTTTCATCGAATTTTGCTGTTGCAGTCTCAATTGCAAGTCCAAGAGCTTCTTCAACTTCATAGATTTTGCTTCTTTCAACTTTCTCAGCAGCGTTGTTGTAATTCTTTCCTCTCTTCATGAGATTATTCCTCCTCAACAAGTACGCCCATGCTGCGAGCTGTTCCCTTAACCATGCTGATTGCTGCCTCAAGACTTGCTGCGTTGAGGTCTGGCATCTTTGTTGTTGCGATTTCGCGAACTTGAGCCATAGTTAATGTTCCGACTTTTTCTTTGTTTGGTTTTCCACTTGCAGCTTCCAATCCCAAAGCTTTTTTGATGAGTACCGCAGCTGGTGGAGTTTTGAGCACGAATGTGAATGAACGATCTTGATAGATTGTCATTTCAACAGGAATAATAAGTCCTGCTTGTGCTGCTGTTTTGTCGTTAAATTCCTTAACGAATGCTGGAATGTTGATTCCATGTGGTCCAAGAGATGATCCTACTGGTGGACCTGCAGTTGCTTTGCCCGCAGGGAGCTGAAGTTTAACAACTGCCTGAATTTTTTTAACAGGTGCCATTAAAATTTTCTCCTTTGTGGTTATTTCGAAGGGCACTACCCCTCTCCCACTTTTATATTTACAGTGAGTGGCAACTCACAATAAACCAATTTGATTTCGCGAAAATCTCGCAAGTGTGGTGCTAATCAAGCACCTCAATTTGAGCAAAATCCAAATCCACAGCTGTTGGACGACCAAACATCTCAACATTGACTCTGCACTTTTGCTCTGCTTCATCAACAGACATAACATCACCAACGAATCCATCAAGTGGGCCGTTTGTAACTTTGACTTTGTTTCCAACTTCAACCTTGATGTCGATGTTGACTTTTTCAAGTCTCATCTTCACAATTTCCTCATCAGTGAGTGGAAGTGGTCTGCCTTGAGGGCCAACAAATCCAGTCACACCACGAGTGTTCACAATTGTATGCCAAAGATTGTCTGTATATCTCATTTTTAAAAGAACATAGCATGGGAACATTTTGCGTTCAACCACTTTCTTCTTTCCGTTCTTTTCCTCAACGACTTGTTCCATTGGGATTTTCACTTCAAGAATTTGCTCTTCCAAATTATTCTTCTTAATACATTTGTAAAGGTTGTCAAGTACCATCTGTTCATAACCTGAGAAGGTGTGTACAACATACCATTTTGGTTCTTCTAAGTTTGTCATAATACTAATTCCTTTTAAAATAAATTATTGAACAAGGCTCAAGAGCCAAATAAGCAATTGGTCAATTCCAACAATCAAAAGCATGAAAACAAGAACCACTGAAATGACCATGCCTGTTTGCTTCATAACTTTGCCAAAGCTTGGCCATGAAACTTTTTTGAGTTCAGACATTGTCTCCTTGGTTCTGCTTCTTTTCACTTTTTCTTGATTCTTTTGCTTTTTCTGCTTGTCAGCAACTTTTTTGTTCTCTTTTGTTACCTTAGCTTGTTCTTTAGCATTGATTGCATTGCTTGCTTTTGCCATTGACATATCTCCTAAAGGTTATTACTTTGTTTCTTTGTGAACAGTGTGCTTTCTGCAGAACTTGCAATATTTGTTGAACTCAAGTCTGTCTGGATCGTTCTTTTTGTTCTTGTAATCGTCGTAATTTCTTTGTTTACATTCTGTACATTCAAGAGTAATTTTGGTTCTCATAAAAATATTTCTCCTAAAAAATTAACACCCCCGAAGGTAGGTGCTAAATAATAATACCACAAGAGTCAACCCCTGTCAACAGTATTTGGAATTTTTTTGTGTATATTTTTTTATAAATATTATAATGCAACCTGTGCTTCTGCCTTGAGCTCTGTTGGATCAACAATGCCTTTCTGGGCTTTAAAATTAAAGTATCCCGCTGACGCAATCATGGCTGCATTGTCAGTGCACAAAATGAGATCTGGATAATAAACTCTCGCTCCAATTTTGAGGGCAGCTTTGTCCATTTCTGTCCTCAAAAATTTGTTTGCGCTCACTCCGCCCGAAATCACAATTTGATTGAGCTCTTCTGTTTCCAAAAGGTGCATTGATTTTTGCACAAGTTGTTCCACGGCTTCAGCTTGAAAAGACGCGCAAATGTCAGGGACGCAAATTTGCTCTCCCCTCTGCTTTGCGTTGTGAAGATAATTAATAACTGCAGTTTTGAGTCCAGAGTATGAAAAGTTGAAATCTTTGAATTTTTCATGAGGCTTGACAACAAACCTTTTGTTCGCCCGCCCCTTTTCAGCCTCTCTTTGAATGTTTGGGCCACCAGGATATTCAAGCCCAAGTTCACGCGCCACCTTGTCAAAAGCTTCACCAACAGCATCATCTGTGGTTGAACCATAAAGCCTTCTTGTTGTGTAGTCCTCCATCTTGACGAGCGCTGTGTGTCCACCACTCACAATCAAGCACGCAAAAGGTGGCTCGAGAGATTTGTGCGAAATGTAGTTCGCCGCAATGTGCCCCTCAATGTGGTTGACTTTTACAAGTGGTTTTCCAAAAGCAAACGCAAGACCTTTTGCAAAGTTGACACCAACAATAAGCGCCCCCAAAAGCCCAGCACCATAAGTCACGGCAATCGCATCAATATCATCCATGGTCATTTTGGCTTTTGCAAGGGTCTCTTCAAAAACACTATTCAAGGCAAGCACATGGTTTCTTGATGCAATTTCTGGCACAACACCACCATAAAGCTTGTGAATGTCAATTTGCGATGAGATGACAAGAGATATAACATCCCTGCCATTTTTAACAATACTCATGCTTGTTTCATCGCAAGATGATTCAATCCCGAGAATATAAGTATCCTTTTTCACTTGTGTTTAACTCTCCTTAATTTCTTCAACTGTAAAATGTTCATAAAAATTCAACATTTTACTAATGATTTCACGAAGTTCATCATGCTCTGCTTTGAACATTGTTCTGAGTCTTGATTCAATTTTCTCACCTTCATCAGTTTTTTTCTCAGATGTATACAGTGCAAGAGCATTTTGTCCATACATTTCAGCATGAAGCTCAAGCTCTTCCATTTTTTTGCTCTCAAGCTCAGCGAGTTTTTTTAAATAAAGCTTGCTAAGTTCGCAATATTCTTCTGCAGAAATTTGTTTATTATTGATTTCCATCAAAATTTCCCCCATTTCGGTTTTTGTTCTAGTTTGAAGTTTTCAAGTATTCAATAATAAAATCCTGAATGTTCCCATCAAGCACTGAGCCAGTGTCACTTGTCTGCACATTTGTTCTGTGGTCTTTGACCATGTTGTATGGATGCAAAACATAAGATCTGATTTGACTGCCCCACTCAATCTTTTTTTGAGTTGCAAGGTTTTCAAGTTTCTCTTTTTCCTTCCTTTGCTCTTCAAGACTGGTGAGCTTTGCTTTAAGCATCTTCATTGCTTGTTCTTTGTTTTGCACTTGACTTCGCTCATTTTGACAAGCCACAACAATCCCTGTTGGAATGTGAGTAATTCTCACCGCTGACTCTGTTTTGTTGACATGCTGTCCTCCCGCACCACTGCTTCTGTAAGTGTCAATCTTGAGATCTGCGGGATTGACTTCAATTTTTGTGTCATCACTCAGAATTGGCGAAACTTCAACACTTGCAAATGACGTGTGACGCCTTGCATTTGAATCAAATGGTGAAATTCGAACCAATCTGTGAACACCTCTCTCACACTTGAGGTTTCCATAACAATGCTGCCCAGAAACAACAAAAGATATACTCTTATAGCCAGCGCCATCACCAGGCAACTTGTCAGTAATTGTGATTTCATACCCCATCTTTCCAGCATATTTGACATACATCCTTGAAAGCATGTCACACCAATCTTGTGCCTCCTCTCCACCTGCTCCTGAATGAATCTCCAAAAGAACATCTTCGTTGTCATATTCGCCGGCATAAAGTGTCTCAAGATAAAGTTCGTTCACGGCCTTTTCTGCAATTTTGCTGAGATTTTCAAGTTCAGCCAACATTCCAGTTTCCCCACTCTTCACAAATTCAATTGCGACAGCAAAATCATCAACAGCTTTTTCCACTTGATTGATTTTTGCAAGACTTGTTTCAATCCTCGCTTTGTTTTTTGAAATTGTTTTGCTCTTTTCAATGTCGCTGTAAATTGCAGGGTCCATAAGTTTCAAATTCAAATCTTCAAGCTGCAGCAAAAGTTTTTCTTTGCCAAGAGCTCCTGAAATGCTTGCAAACTTTTGTGATATTTCGCCAAATTGTTCCTGAAAATTTTCAATCATTGTTATGTCCTTATTTTTTCTTATTTTAATAATTGTACCACACAAAAAACGCTCTTGTCACATATTTTCCAAATTTTTGTTTAATTAACAAAAAAGAGCAAGATTTTCTCTTGCTCTTAAAATTTGTTTATTTACGAAACTCTTTCGTCCCCCGATTCAGCTTCGTTCTTCTTTTTCAAAGCATCAGCCTTTTTCTTTTTTGATTCTTCACCAATTTCAGCGACATACTCAACAAAGTCAACTGCTGAAATCTCAGGATGTTCCTTGGTTGCTGCAACCCCTTCACGAAGTCTTGCTGCAAAAGCTCCAACTCTTTCGTGTTTTTCCTTTGCCTTTTCAGCTGGATCCAACACGCCCTCCGATTCACGATCAATTCTTGAACTTTCAACCTCTCTGATTGCATTCAAGAAATTTCCAAATTCTGTTCGACGACGTTTTCCATTGTTGCCAGTAACATAATATGGTTCTCTTTCAACACCTTCAATGCCAAGAATTTCTTTCATGATTTTTGCATAAGCTGATTCTTTTGCTGCTCCATTCATCTCGTGAGTTTGATTGTATGCTTCAGCACACGCTGCATAATATTCAACCTTTGTGAATGTTTTTCCACCCACGGTCACAGTTTCTTCAGCAAGCTCGCTCAAAGTTTTTCCGTGTGCTTTTTTTGTCCTTGCAAGTTCGACAGACACATCCACAACATCTTCAGCAAAATCTTCTGATGATTGTTCTGATTTCTTTGTCTCAGGCTTCTTGTCGTCAGAAATCACTGGCTCACCATTTTCTGGTTGAGTTTCTGCTTGTTCTTCACTTTCTCGTTCGTTTCTTTCTCTTTCTTCAGCACCAATTGCACGTCTCAAAGCCTCATATTCAATCTCAAATGCATTCCAAGTGTCATTGATTTCATCAAGTTCAGGGGTGCTTTGAACTTCAACTCCTCCATCTGCCCTTTCAGTAAGAGTTGACATTTTTCTATTTAACTCATCACGAGCAATTTGAAGAACTGACTTTGCACAAATGTATTCATCAAGAGTTGTGATTTCACCCTTTTTCATTCTGTCCAAAAGCTGAGAACATTCTTGATTGAAGACATCTGGTTTCCCATCCATGCGGGCAATCAAATCAACTGCAGATTTTTCTTCTGGGCTCAAATTTAACGACTCATCGAGTTTTTTTCTTGACACGTTGTATGCTTCCCAATAATCATCAAAATCCCGAGCAATGACTTGAGCTTCTTTCCCCTCGCACTTTTTCAATGTTTCGTCATATTTCTTTTTCAAAGCGTCAATTCTTTTGTCAATTTCCGAAATGAGTGGTTGTTTCTCTGCAGGATCAAGAATTAGTGTGGCCAATTCCATCTCAGCCATGATTTCAGCCTGCTCTGCTTGAAGTCCCGCACGAATTTGATCAAACGAAACTTCTGGATCCTCAACAATATCTAGTTCCACAACATCCTCAGTCTCATCCATTGCAGGGCTTTCCTCTTCTGCAGGATCAACAATAACAACTTCAGGTTCCAAGACCGTCACCTCAACAGGAGTCTCCTCTTCGATCACAAGTTCTGCAGATGATTCAGAAGCAACAACAAGTCCAGCAACTTTGCGAAGCCTGTCGGCATAATAGACATGTGGTTCACCAGCCCCTTCATGCTCTTCCTTTGTTTTTTGATCTCGCTCTTCAACAGATGCAATAACAGCTTTCTTCTCGTCTTCAGAAAGACCCTCAAAATATGTTTTGATTGCTCCTTCAACTTGTGCACAGCGCTCTTCCCAGTTTGCGCCAAATGGAACTTCTGGGTTGTAAGTAAATGCAATTTCACCAAGCTTGACACCCAACTGTTTCTTCTTCTCAGCAAGTGCTGCTTTTTCTTCTTCTGTTCCAGACTCTTCAACCTTTTTGATTTCGCTTCCAATGCTTGAAATAAATTCAATCACTTCTTCTGTGTTTGTTGGTTCAACCTTCAAGTAGTCATCCATCGCATTCATCGCAATCGCAGCTGGAGTAATTGGCTCAACGACAGGTGCTGGTGCTGCTTCTGGTTCCGGTGTGGACTCTTCACTATCAGCTGACGATGAAGATGGAGTTCGAACAAACTCTTCAGCTTCTGGCAAAATGCTTGAAACAGTCTCACTTGTTGCTGGAGTTTCAAAAACCCTGTGGCCAGATGATTCCGCAGTGCTTGTTGGTGTGCTTGTTCTTTCAACAACTGGAGACGCAGTTCTGGCACTTTCTTCTGTAAAGAGATCAACAAATTCAACACTTGCATCTTTCTCAATTTTTCCCTCAGCTTTTTCAAGTGCTGGAATTAATTTCTTTTTGAGTTCTTTTGCAAGCTCTTTTTGCTTTTTCTTTTCTTCAAACCTTTTCTTTCTGGCTTCTTTTCTCTTTTCATTCAAACTTTTAAACCACTTTGTGATGCCTCTCAGTCCAAACACTGTCCCCAGTGTTCCACCAAGAGTGATCGCTGCCCCAGTCGCACTGACTGCAGCAATTCCAGCAATTGCCCCGCTTGCCATTGCAAAAACTGCACCACCAACAAGTCCCACAAATGCCAAACCTGTCAAAACAGGCAAATTCATGAGAAGTGCATACTTGGCTTCTTTTCCGTGCTGCTCTTTTTCTGCTTCCTTGCTTTTGCCAATGTCTTTTTCTGCATCTTCCTTCTTGGTTTTTGCCTCACGATGCTTTGCTCTCATGTCAATTGAATATTGATTGTAAGCATAAGTAATATTCTTTGGTGCAGGGAATGTGCCTTTTTCTGGAGAATATTGCATTGCATATTGAAGCATGTCATCAAGTTCAGCTCTGCTTGCAATTGCTTCAGGCAATTTGAGTTCGTCTGAGTGCTCAAGCATGTATTTGTGAATGGTGTCTGCATTCTCAGTGCCCAAATCTCTTGCAACCTTTCTGAAAATTTGAACATATGCATACAAATTCACATATGCTTCTTTGTCTTTCATGAACGGCGCATCTTTTTTGGTCAGTGCCTCAAAACCGGCTCTCGACAAATCATCACTAAACGACGTTCTTCTTTCTTCTTCAGCCATTGTTACCTCCTATGCTTCCCCAAGCCACATAAGTCATATTTTTATTTGATATATTATACAACACTTTGAATAAAATTTCAATACCTAAATGAATAAATAGTTATACAAATAAAATTATATATTAAATTCGCACTTGTTTGCAAACGATTTATAGTCTATTCAAAAAAATTTCACAAACATCAAACACCCATATTGAAAATCAAAATACTTCATGTTAAAATAATACCATGATTGATCTGAAAGAAGTTCACAGAGTTCAAGACTCAAAAAACAATTCACCCTTCTCAAACACACAGTGTCCCATCCGAAGGGTGATTATTTCTGATTCAGGAAATATCGAACTAAACCCAGACAGCAAACACTTCATTTACTTTTCGCGGACAAAAATGCATCATGCTTATTATCTTTACAGCAAAGTCTTAAAAATCATCACAAAAGAAATTGAAAAAGCAAAGAAAAATCCATATTTTGCAAAACTTAACTTACCAGAAGATTTCAGAGCTTTCAGGTATTACACACACATAAACACCGGCGTCATCAAAGAGGTTAACAATTTGTTCACAAATTACCTTCCTCCAAAAAAAGTCGAACTCGTAACTCTTCAATATTTAAACTCATTTTGCAAACTTTTTGAGCTTTGTGCCACAAAAAATCACCAAAAGACTTTTGGGAAAAACTTTCCAGAGATTTCAGACGTTTCCACGTTTGGCGGAGCTTATGGCATCAACGATATGTGGCTTGAACTCTTAAAAACATGCACAGTTTCATCAAAAACTTGCACAACTTCAGTCAATTCAATTTTGGAGGAATTGCTTGAACTCAAGCATGTCGTCAAAGTTGATGATCAACGACTCAAATCAATTCTCACTCGAAATGAAACACTATTTGCAATTTTGGATCACATGACATATTCAGAGCTTCAAAATCCAAACTTTCAAAACAAAAACACTCCAAACAAAATCACAAACTTGCTTGAACTCATTGAAGAGCATCAAATGTATTCACCAAAGACAAACCTTGACAGAGCCTTTTTCACAGAACAACGAAAGATTTTTAAAGATGAATATCACGATGTTCTTGAAAATTCAAGATAATCAACAAAAAAAATGACTCACAAAACCCGTGAGTCATTTTTTTGTTAAAACTTTTTGATTTTCGGAATACAAATGAATTTTGTCATGTCTACATCCAAACATTTCTCAATTGCCTTTTTTGTTGTTTTGCAAATTTCTGAAATTCTCTTTCCACAAACAAGTGGAACAATATATCTAACTTTTGTCTTGCAGTGAACAAAATACACCCCATTGGGTGCATTTTCTGAAGTGCGAACCCTCTTGGCATTCCTCCAAATTTCAAAAACTTTTGCATACTTTGATGAATTGATAATGTCAATCACTTCCGCCTCAGTTTTTTGATACAAATCATCAACTGAAATCAAGCCATCATCACGCATTCTTTTCAAAAGATCTGCCAAAAACTGCATAGAAAACCTTGTTTTGTTTTGCCTGTAAATTACTGACAATTTGCAAACAGTTTTTGTGAATTTTCTGGCAATTGATTTCGTCTTGAAACCAAGTTCGATCTCTCCATGCTCATTTTTTTGAACTTCAATGTCTTCATAAATGTTCTTAATATCTTCAATTGGCAAGAGTTTGTAAGCAAAAAGAGCGTTCGAAAGAGAATACTCAAGCCTGTCTGATGAAAGCTGAGGAGTGTTGTTGTCTGCTATTGGATAATTCTGATAATCATCCACGTCATCAATTTCAATGCCATCTCTTTTCAAAAGCCTCATGATTTCTTTTGATTCTGAAATAATTTTTTCTGTTTGTTCTTCAGTTGATTCTTGCGTTTCATGGTCGCCATTCATGAAATCAACACAGTGTTTGAACACTGGTGTTGCAATGTCATGAAAAAGTCCTGCAAGCGTCTGCTTTTTGTCTCTTGTGAAATGCCAAATAATGAGTGCCACAGCAATTGAGTGATCAAGACTTGAAAACCAATAATCAAGGTCATAAAGCTTGCTGTAAATCGTTCCACAATTGACACCAATATGTTGCTGCATGAGGAGTTCTTTGGTTTCAATATAATCCAAAATCCACTCGGGAAACTCTGGTTCAAGCACATCAAAATATTCTTTTGTTCGTGGATTAATTTTGTCCAAATATTTCATTCTTGGAAACTCCCTTATTTTTTGCCACAACACTGTTTGTATTTTTGCCCACTGCCACAAGGACACTTGTCATTTCTGCCAATCTCTTTTTTCTTTTGAATTGGACTTTCAGCTTTGCCATTTGTCTGCAAGTTTGCAGGTTTTTGTGGCTTTGGACGCTCAGCGCGTCTGATCATCACACTCATCATAATGTTTGCAACATCTCTGCGCATTGATTCAATCATGTCATCAAACATGTCAAAGCCTTCTGTTTGATAAACCACAACTGGGTTTCGGTTTCCATAAGCCCTCAGCCCCACACCTTGCCTCAAAACGTCCATGTTGTCAATGTGCTCAATCCACTTTCTGTCAAGAGTTTTCAAAAGGAACATTCTTTCAACATCTCTGATGTCAACACCAAGTTCCTTGAACTCAATTTCTTTGGCCTCATATCTTGCAAAAGCTCTTTCCTTGATTTCTTCAGCAATTTCACGAAGTGATTTTGTTGCAAGCATTTCTTCATTCACAAAATTTGTTTCTTTTTCAAGCATCTTGTCTTCAAGCATATTGTTAAATTTTTCAATGTCAACTTCAGACACATCCTCAAACCCAGAAAACTCTGAAACAATGTGCTCAATTTGTTCACCAATCATTTCAAGCACTTTGTCATGCATGTCTTCACCAGAAAGAATCTTGTTTCTGATTGCATAAACCTCTTCTCTCTGCCTGTTCATGACATTGTCATATTCAACAACTTGCTTTCTGATTGAATAGTTGTGTCCTTCGACTCTTTTTTGTGCTGTTTCAACACTTTTTGAGAAAAATTTCCAGTTGATCACAGTGTCTTCTTCAAGCTTCAGAACTTCAGCCATTCTCTTGAGTCTTTCACTTCCAAAAACTCTTGACAAATCGTCATCAGCTGAAATATAAAAAACAGAAAAACCTGGGTCACCTTGACGACCCGCACGACCTCTGAGCTGGTTGTCAATTCGTCTTGATTCATGTCTTTCAGTTCCGATGATTTTGAGACCACCAAGCGCCATAACTTCTTGCTTTTCGCGCTTTGTTTCTTCTGAAAATTTTGCAAGAAGATCACCATAGATCTTTCTCGCTTCAATCTCCTCTGGCTTGTCAACATCAAAATATGATGATGCAATTTCAATCATTTCGTCTTCAAAGCCTTGTTTTTTCATTGCGGCTTTTGCCATAAATTCAGCGTTTCCACCAAGCATGATGTCTGTTCCACGACCAGCCATGTTTGTGGCAATGGTAACAGCTCCAAGCTTTCCAGCTTGGGCAACAATCTCAGCCTCTCTTGTGTGGTTTTTGGCGTTGAGCACATTGTGTGGAATTTTTCTCTTTTTGAGTTCGCGTGAAAGCTCTTCTGATTTTTCAACAGTGATTGTGCCCACAAGAATTGGCTGCTTTGTCTCATGAGTTTCTTCAACCTCATCACAAATTGCCTTAATCTTTGCCGCATGAGAGAAATAAAACCTGTCGTTGTCATCTTTTCTTTGAACAGGAACGTTTGTTGGAATGATGACAACATCAAGACCATAAATATCTCTGAACTCGCCTTCTTCTGTCTTTGCAGTTCCGGTCATTCCAGAGATCTTTCTGTACATCTTGAAGAAATTTTGAAGAGTGATTGTTGCAAGTGTTCTGTTTTCAGCATTGATCTTCACATTTTCCTTTGCCTCAATTGCTTGATGCAAACCATCGCTATAACGACGCCCCACCATGATTCGACCAGTGAATTCATCAACAATGAAAACCTCGCCATTGTGAACAATATAATCATTGTCCTTCTTCATCATGAACCTTGCACGAATCGCATTGTTGATGTCATGGTTAATTTGCAAGTTTTCCATGTCAGAAAGGTTTTCAAGCTTATAAAATTTCTCTGCTTTTGCCACACCTTCTTCAGTGAGATGAATTGTTTTTTTCTTTTCATCAATACTAACATCAGCGTCTTTCAATGTCTTTGCAAACCTGCAAGCAACTTCATACTGCTGACTGCTCTCTCCTGATGGTCCAGAAATAATAAGAGGTGTTCTTGCTTCATCAATCAAAATGCTGTCAACCTCATCGACAATTGCAAAATCAAGACCACGACCAATCATGTCTTCTTTTCTCGGCATCATGTTGTCACGAAGATAATCAAAACCAAACTCTGAGTTTGTGCCATAAGTAATGTCAGCTTCATACGCCGCTTTCTTTTCTGCTGGGTCTTGCCCTGCATAAATCACACCAACTTTGAGTCCCAAAAATCTGTGAATTTTGCCCATCCACTCAGCATCTCGCTTTGCAAGATATTCATTGACAGTCACAATGTGAACTGGACGACCTGAAAGTGCATTCAAATATGCCGGAAGTGTTGACACAAGTGTCTTTCCTTCACCAGTTTTCATTTCGGCAATACGACCTTGATGAAGAACAATTCCGCCAATAATTTGAACATGGAAATGCCTCATCTTGAGCACTCTCCAACCAGCCTCACGAACAACCGCAAAAGCATCTGGCAAAATGTCATCCAAAGTTTCCCCCGCGGCAAACCTTTCCTTCAAAATGTTTGTCTGTCCTCTCAATTCATCATCGCTCAAAGCCTTGTATTTGTCTTCCAAAGCCTCAACCTTCGCCGCAATTTTTTCAAGCTGTTTCAATGCTTTTTTGTTGTCATATCCAGCCAAAAATGAAAAAAGTCCCATAAAAATTTTCTCCTACCCGTTTAATATATATCATATAATGATCTTTGTAAAGTTCAATTAGTGATTTTTACATTAAAATTTAATGATTAATCGCGTTTTTAATGCTGTTTTGTCAAAAGTTTGCCTCAAATTTCAAAATCATCTTCTGCAAAAGGATCTGTCTTCAAAAATGTTGCCACATTCACAGATTTTGCTTTTGCTTTGAGCAAAAGCTTTGAACATTCGTTTGCCGTCGAACCCGTTGTGAAAACATCATCAACAAGCAAAATCTTCTTGCCGCGAATCATGTCTTTGTTGTCATCGATCACGACAAAGCTTCCCTTAAGGTTCTTGGTTCTTTTGTCATAGTTCAAGCTTGCTTGGTCTTCAGTCTCTTTTATTTTGTTGAAACATTCAAGGACTGGAATTTTTGAAATTTTACTCAACACTTTTGCAACTTCTTCCATGTGATTGTAACCGCGCGACGCGAGCTTTGACTTTGTCATTGGAACAAAAGTGATCGCGTCAGCATTCTCAAACAACTCTTTGTTCACCGCATACATAAATCTTGCGATTGGTTCTGCGAGATAAAGTTTGCCTGAATATTTCAACGCTTTGACAGCCCTTGATGACAAGTCTCCATAAATTATGCAAGACCTGTGAGAATCAAATTTATAATTTTTGCCCATGCACGCAGGACACATCACTTCCCTCCCAAATGCCTGAGCCCCACAGTGATCACAAACAAAACCATTGATGAAAGTTACTTCACTTGCACACTTGTCACACACCAGACTTTCATTTGGTGTCTCACGCCCACAAAACATACACTTGAAATTAACAAAGAGAGCATCTTCAAACTCATTCCAAATTTTTATCAAAAAATTTTTCACTTGCCATCCCCTAAATCAAAAAGTCATTTGTCTTCCATTATTGTATCATTAAAATTGCTTTTTGCAAACAAAATGAAAAATAAAAACCGCGACCGGAAAGACCACACCCACTCCAATCACGATTTGATTTTTATTATGATCCAGACTCAATTGCCTTGCATCTTTCACAAAGTGCCTTGAAATATTTTTCTGCATATTCCTTACAATATTTTGTGTTGATGAATTTTCTGTCAACTGCCGATGCAAGTTCAATGTCACCAAGTCCGCTAAAGATTTTCAACACTTCTTTTGAAAAGTTTGGATGCCCCAAACAAGACTCTGGCAAATCAGAGCAAAAAATTTCATACCACTAAGTCCCCTTGCTTGCATCAAATTTGTTAAGTTCATGCGCAGTTTTTTGCACAAGATAAGCATTGCTCACAAACCCATCAATGTCCAACTTCGAAACACTTCGGGGAACATCAACCAAATGCAAGATCTTGCTTTGACTCAAAACATACAGTTTTGAAATTTCTGATCCTCGCACAGAAGTGGATTCAACCAATACATAACTTCCCGCCAAATAACCATGTTTGACTGGAATCAATGTGAAAACCTCGTCATGTTCTGCCCTCATTCTTCCATTATTCTTTGTGAGAATTTCAGCATATCCTTTTGAAGACTTCACATGGACACAAGATATCGGACAATTCAAAAATATTTTTTCATTTGTAATCTCTGAAAGTGGAATCAGACCAACCTTGTCAAAACAAACAGATAACTCGAGCTGCTCATCACCAATATAATCATAATTAATCATTGAAACATTTCCTCGCTAAATTTATTTATTAAATATATTATAAACCATAAATCCTTACATTTCAAGGGGCTTATTTTAAAATAAAATAGCAAATTTTGTTGCACAACATCACGTAAATTTAAAACATAAGTTTTGCTTCCGCCCATTATTTGTGTTTAGAATAGAGAGCAAAAGTCTGCATGATTGCAGACACACGTTCAGTACAAATTTATATTATTTAAAAGTTCCAGACAAAAAAAAGACAGTCTTATATGGGTCATGCAAACATCAAAATGACAAATGATATTTACACGACACTTGACCCAACAATTACAAAAGAAGATATACTTAAACTATATAATAATTTATACCCAAAGTTTGATTATTAATTTTGACACCACTTTTGACACCACTTTTTAGCCAAAAATTCGGCAAAACAGCATTTTACACAAAAAATGCAACAAATAAAAAAAACGGCTCTATGTCAGATATTGTCTAACATAGAACCGTTTAAGTTTGGCTCCCCGTGTAGGATTTGAACCTACGACCTTGCGATTAACAGTCGCCTGCTCCACCGCTGAGCTAACGGGGAATACCGTTTCAATTTGCTTGCGTTTGTCACACAAGTATTCGTATTATAATATAGAAAAAAAATAATTGCAACAGTTTTTTAAAAAATTTTCATATTTTTTTATTTAACACTGCCAACCAATAAATTTTGAAGTTCTTCAAATAAATTATACACCGCATCATCATCAAGCATTGCACTTGTGATTTCATGCACTGTGCCAAACCTGGCATTAAGCTCAGACAAAATCCTTGTTGAAACATTCTCAAGTTCCACACTGATTGAATCTTCATCCACGACTGAATTGAGTGTTCCATCAATGTCAATCAAATTTGAAAGTGGTGCAACATACACATCTTCAGAATCAACAATGATTTTCAACAATTTGTCCGTGTTCGTTTCTGGAACTGTTGGTTCTTCTGGGTCATCATTTCCACCTGCAAGAACGTCATCATCGCCACCACCACTTGGAGCAGAAGAAGAACTCTGTGTCGGAGGATTTGTTCCTCCCTCATTTGGAAGTTTGTTCAAGTTCAAAATCACACAAACGAAAAGTGCAACCACACAAATGATTGCACAAACATAACACATGACCACATAAATTTTGTTTCTTTTATCAATTGTCATCTTTCGTAAACTTGATTTTATCTCAAAATAATTGTTGTCGATGTTGGACAAATTTCATCACCTTCAGCAAGGACAACTTCTTGACCGTGTTTGTATTCCTTCACAAAACCGCCAATTCTGATGTTGAATGTGTCTTCATTGCTGTAAGCCGCAAGAACCGTATATTTCCCTGGTTTGATTGGTGATTTTTTGCCAACGGCAACCATTTTTCTTGGCTGAAGAACAATGTCTTCTTTCACATATGACACTTGCATCTCACCATTGTCATCAACGATGTTTGCATCTGGAGTGTATCTCACACCACCAATTTCTTCAACAGTGTTCACTTCCTTTTGCTTGTTTTTATTCTTTGCTTTTTTCTCTTTCACAACTGTCACAATGGTCACAATCGAAGCAATGAGAACAATTGCAACAAACAATCCAATAAAGCAATATTCCAAAATTGTCATAAAGAGTTCACTCCTTTCCCTATGTCTTACACGTTAATAATATCATGTCTGAGTTGCAAAATCAACAAAATTGATCACATCAATCACGCTTTCTTGTTGTGAATCAAACATTTAATTCCCATTGCCAAGTAATACACAACCGACACAAAAAGATAACCAATCGCAGAACTGATCATGTTGAACACAACATCTGAAATCTGTACGCTCCTTGAAACAGGCAAAACAAACTGCAAAGTTTCAATCAATCCCCCAATCAAAGCTCCACAAAGCACTGCAATCACAAAGCCCCACTTGATGTTTTTCCTCTTTGAAAAAATGCACACAGCTTCACCAATTGGCATCAGCATCAAGAGATTGATGACTCGATCAAGCTTTGTGGTCTTGAATGTCCAGTTGATTGTCTTTTGACACCATTCTCCCGAGAAATCAAAACCAATATTCATCCATGTTTGATTGATGTCAATTTTGCCAAGAACCCCAACAAAAAGCACCGCAAAAAATAACGATAATAAAATCCACATAACTCTTCTGAACTTTTTGTCGTCTTTCACACAAAAAAGAACCACAAGTGGCACGGCGACATAAAAAATGCTCAAAAACACGATCACAACCCAAGTGGCAATTTTCATTTTGATCCCTCTTCAAAAAATTAATTTTTGACAACAAACATTTTATTTATGATATGGCGTGTTGTTAATTATTGTAAACGCCCTGTAAATTTGCTCATATAGCATAAGCCTGAAAAGTTGATGAGGAAAAGTCATTTTTC
>JAFTJJ010000039.1 GCA_017456465.1 Clostridia bacterium
TCAATCATATCGGGATTTTCAAGTGCTTCTGACAAACTTTTTTCAAATTTAGTCATATCCTGCACAATACTCAAGTCTTGTTCAAGAGGCTTGAAAAACGCATCTCTTTCGGCATATCTTTGGTTTGCTTTTTTACATTCACCAACATTCATGATTTGAACAACACCATCTTCTCCCATTTGTTCAAATGCACGAGCAACAAGTGGGTCGGATTTCTCAAAGAAAGTAATAAATTCTTCTCTACATGCATTTGCAACAAATCCCGAAAAATTCCTTGCATTTTGTTCACATTCTTGGTCAAAGTATTGCAAATATGAAAGATAATGAACAAATGTTTCAACATTGTTTTCTTCTTTCTCGCCTTCTTTTGCGTCAGCCTCTGCCCCAATCAATTCAGATAATTTTTTCTCAACAGTTGGCGAAAATGCAGAAAGAACTACCATTTGATCAACGTTTTGTATTATTGGTTCCCCATCACCACGTTTCTGCTGTTTTCTCTCTTCCCGGTTCAAAAAATGATCGATTGAGTGGCCATATTCATGTGACGCCGTGCAAATCATTTGCATCATCATTGAAACCTTGTCCTCGGCTTGAGCAGACTTCTTCAGGCATTCATAAAATTCAATATGACTATTCCCAAGACTACCATAACTAATTGATCCACCCCTTGTTGTCGAGTCTTCACCTGTTTCATGCCTTGTTTCAACCGAGAAGCCAGAAGAGACTCCAACCGATGCAAAGTAATCATTAAATGTTTGAACGGTCAAATCTAAAAATTGATTCATGTCTGCTTCCGTTACCTTTCTTCCAAGACCACTAAAAATTTCAGTGAATGCTGGGGTTCTTTTGATTGCATCAGAAAGCAATTGCGGTAATTTTTCATATTCAAATGTCACATCTTGCGGACAGAACTCAAAGATTTCAGACTTTTCAGCCAACACTTTTTTTGCAAACGCACTCATCTTTGCTTCAAGTTCTGATTTTTTTGCTTCAAAAACTTCTGGAGTCACAGCCCCACATTCTGAAATCATCAAATCAATTTCAGTTTCAAATTCTTGGTCTTGCTTGCCATTGCCAAGAGGTCCAGTTGTTGCATTTTGATTTAAGTTTTTCAGTTTTGTAAAAAGAAACACAAACGTGTGCAAATCTTCTTGTGATTTGATGATTTGAGGAAGTTCTGCCATTTGTTTCAAATACCCTTGAAGAGATTCTGACTCAATCTGAACAGCCCTTGCAATCTTTTCAGAAATTGCTTTTCTGTAAGCAAGGCCAATATTAAATTTGTGACCTTCTTTGAACGATTTGTTTTCTTCTGAAGATTCTGACTGAGATAATTCAGTTTCTCTTTTCTTTTTAAAATAATCCAGAATTTCGCGAACGCTTGCCATAAAATTCTCCCATCTTTAACTATCTTCAAACATAAAAAACACACAACATTGTCTTCTATTTGTTTTATTTTAACACACCGCGACTCAACAATCAACGGTTTTAATGCTTTCTCCCCAAAAAACAAAAACAAAAAAGACACCACAATTGTGATGTCTTTTGGTTTTTGTTCAACTTAAAATGCTTAAGCTTGACCTGCTTGCTTCTTCACTTCTTCAGCGAAGTCGTCTTTTCTCTTCTCAAGGCCTTCACCCATTTGATAGCGAATGAATCTACGAACAGAGATTTTTTCACCGATCTTGATTGTAGCGTCACTAACAAGCTGAGAAATTGTTTTGCTTGGTTCTTTAACAAATTCTTGTTCAAGCAAGCAAACTTCCTTGTAAAACTTTTTGATTCTGCCTTCAACCATTTTTTCAGCAACAGCTTCTGGCTTGCCCTCGTTCAAAGCTTGAGCTTTGAGAATTTCTCTCTCTTTCTCAATCTCTGTTGCATCAACTTCATCTTTTGACACATATTTTGGGCTTGCTGCAGCAATGTGCATTGCAATGTCATGTCCAAGTGCTTGGAAGTCATCACTTTTTGCAACGAAGTCTGTTTCGCAGTTGATTTCAAGCAAAACGCCAATTTTTCCACCCATGTGGATGTAAGAGAACACTGCACCTTCAGCAGCAATACGAGATTGTTTTTTAGCAGCAGCAGCAATACCTTTTTCTCTGAGGTATTGAACGGCTTTTTCCATATCTCCGTTGCTTTCTTCAAGTGCCTTTTTGCAATCGAGCATTCCAACGCCAGTTTTCTCTCTAAGTTCAACAACGTCTTTTGCGGTATAAGATGCCATAATTAAAACTCCTTGAATTTTAAAATTATTCGTTTGTTTCTGCTGTTGCTTCTTCAACTGGTTGAACTTCTTCAACCACTGCATCTGCTTGAGCAGCTGTTTCTTCTGTCACACCTTGTTCAGCAGCTTGAGCTTGGAGTTCAGCTTCCTTGCGTTTTGCAAGACCTTCTTCTCCTTCTCTTGCTTCGATAACGGCGTCAGCCATTGCGCCAGCGATAAGTTTCACGGCTCTGATTGCGTCGTCGTTACCAGGTATAACATAGTCAACAACATCAGGGTCACAGTTTGTGTCAACAAGACCAACAACTGGGATTCCAAGTGAACGTGCTTCACGAACAGCGATGTATTCTTTCTTTGGGTCAACAACGAAAAGAGCGCCAGGAAGAGTATGCATTTCTTTGATACCACCAAGGTTTTCTTCAAGCTTGTCTCTCTCAGCTTTGAGCTTCATAACTTCTTTCTTTGGAAGAAGATCGAATTCACCAGTCTTTTCCATTTGATTGAGTTTGTTGAGTCTCTCAATACGGTTTCTGATTGTTTTGAAGTTTGTGAGAGTTCCACCAAGCCAACGGTTGCCCATGTAATACATATCACAACGCTTTGCTTCTTCAATAACTGCATCTTTAGCTTGCTTCTTTGTTCCAACGAAAAGAATAGACTTTCCTGACTCAACAACGCTCTTCACGAAAGCATAAGCTTCGTCAACAAGACCAACAGTGAGTTCAAGGTCAAGAATATAAATGTCGTTTCTTGCTGTAAAGATGTACTTTTTCATTTTTGGATTCCATTTTCTTGTTGGATGACCGAAATGAACACCAGCTTCAAGAAGTTGTTTCATAGATATTACAGACATGTTTTTTACCTCCTCGTTTATTTCCTTCTTGCAGAATCATTTGCTTTCAAAAACCGAACTCCATTTTTCACCGTGAAAGTCCAGCAACGAACGAAAACATCATCTGCAATGCGTGATACGAAAATTTTAACACAAGCCACAAAATTTTGCAAGGCTTTTAACAAAAATTTTCACGAAAACAAAAAAAGGCAATGTTTACCTAAAATTCAACATTACCTTAATTTTTTATTAAGTTTTAAATTTGACAACTATTGAGCGTCGCCGTTCATTCCATCAAGAAGCTTGTTATATTCTTCAAATACGGCATCAATCACAGCATCGTCAAGCTCAATTTCAAACTTGTCTTCGCCGTCTTTTCCACGAATAACTTTGAACACAAGTGCTTCATCTTCTTCCATTCCCTCAAGAAGTTCAACCGGTTGAAGAACTGCATAGAAATTGCCGCGATATGCAATTCCTGCAACTTCAATGAAGTCAATTTCTTCTCCGTTGTCTGCAAGAAGTGTCACAATGTCGTCATCGTCGTTCACCATGTGATCAATAGATGCTGGAACACTTGCATCGTCAAGTGGTTTGTTTTCATTCTCGTTTGCCATATCAAATCTCCTTATTTTGCAAAAGGCGGATGTTTCTCACCTCACCTTGATTTCAATTATACACTACTTTTTTATTTTGTCCAAATAATTTTGCAAAATAATTTCAGCAGCCACAGAATCGATCACACCCTTGCGCTTTTCACGCCTCATGTTTGATTCAATCAAAATTCTTTCAGCTGAAACAGTTGAAAGCCTCTCGTCTTGAAAAACAATTTCTGCATTTGTTTTTTCTCTCAAGGCTTCAGCAAACTCACGCACCATTCGCACGCTGTCACCTTCAGATCCATCCATTTTCAAGGGAAGTCCAATCACAAAAGTGTCAGCTTCAAGTTTCTCAGCAAGCTCTGCCATGTATTTGGTGTCCAAAAACAAATTGCGCCTCTTGTATGACTCATAACTTGTGGCAAGCATCCCCAAAATGTCTGATGTGGCAACACCAATCCTCACAGTTCCAATGTCAAGTCCAATTTTCTTCTTCATCATAATCCAATGTTTCCTTTGCTTTCAAAAGTTTATAATTGCATTATGACACAGCTTCCCATGTGTTGTCCATTTATTTTGAAGATTTGCTTTGCTTTTTTGTTTTTTCTTCAATTGATTCCTTGATTTCCTCAAATCTTTCCATGGCAACTTCTGTCCCCTTCTTGAAACCACTTTCAACCTTCTTGTTTGAAACGACAAGCACGCCACCCACAATCACTCCTGCAAGCATTGAAAGCGCACAACATTTGAAACAATCCATCATAAAAAACTTATCCTCCTTGTTGTATGATTTACTCTTATCATTCCCCAATTTTCGCCAATTTATGCAAAAAGCGAAGACGCATGATCTTCACTTTACATATCTCTGTTATTTTTACACCATTAATAATACCAGTGATTGGTTAAATTAACTTCAATATAATATCATACAACACACCATATTCGTTGGCAATTGAATGTAAAATGAGTGTTATTAGGTATATGGTGTCACATCTTTTATTCTATATAAAATTTATTATTGTCAATTCTGCATAATCCCATTGATATAAAATCATTCCAATCCATACTACCAAGTTTATTGCTATCATCATAATATACATGAATAAACATAAAATCAATAAGAACATCTTCTATTTCGGTAAGATTATAGTTAACACCATCTTTTATTATATATTCCAGAATTTCTCGACTCCCATTGTTAAAGTAAGCATTGTACTCATCACCCCATAATGGACTAATAATATAATTAACATCTTCTGTGTTCTTATCAACGGTTAGCATTAACTCACAAAAAGATACTTTAATTTGTTCAACAGAGGAATCATGTATCGAATATCTGCCAAAACCAGTATCACTGTAAACATGTACGTTCATCGTTGGATAATAATCAGTATCACCAAACAAATTGTCACCCGCAACACCATTTTCTGTCTCATAAAATCCAGTTACAGTTGCCAACACAATATGCCCCTTTATATTTGGCGTTCCTCCAAGATTAATTTCTCCTCCAACCAAAATTGAATCACCATATAGTTCACCTGACACATTGTCTAAACTGGCTGTTGCTTTATTTCCATATATGTTAATTTCGTCGCCACTATCACCATTGTCAATGGTTAACTTTGTTTTGGTCAAAACATCATTAATTTGCTCATCAATACTTTCTTCAATGTCAAATCCATAATAACTGGCAATTCCACCGCCACAATCAGCCTCACACTCAGAAATTTCACCACCTGTTATTATGAGAGTTCCAACATTCAAAATTCCTCCTCCACACTCAACAGCCTTGCATTGAGCAATTAAACCGCCAAACATTTGGGTTTCACCTTCGTTAAATATCCCCCCACCAATTTTGGCTTGTTGTGAATCTCCTTCATATTTTATTGTACCACCATACATTTTGAATACAGCATCTTCATCAACACGAACATTTCCTGCATAGCTTTCAGCAACTTCTATATTTGCAACATTACTTAAAATTGTTCCTCCTCTCATTTCAAGTGAACTGGTATTCGCCACGGCAATTCCGCCTGCTGACACACTTGCATAACCATCATCGCCAACAAAATTTTCATTTATTGTTCCGCCAGACATTACCATATCTGAAAAATTCAAAACAACTCCACCACCAACACCCTTTGTTTGATTTTCGTATTTATAATTATAAATGTTGTCACGATTTCCGTCTCCCAAATTCTTTATTTCATTGTATCCAATTAAACCACCATCAAGTATATTGCATGTTGAGCGATCTTCTTGTGACCCCGCAATATACGCACCACCACCCCATAGTGTTGCAGTATTGTTTTTAACACTAAAAATTTCCGATGAATTAATTTCACCAATATTTATTTCCGCCTTATTTGCTGAAATTCCTCCACCACATCTCGCATAATTATTAGATATCTCTCCTGCATAAAGATTTGCTGAACCTTCTTGAACATAGATTCCACCACCCATATCTGCAGAACACGCATAAATAAGAGCAGCAGAACTATTCATATTTACAACTGATGACGAACTTGATACATAAATTCCACCGCCCCTACCAACTCTCCCTATATTTGGATCAGTGTTTGCATTACAATACCTAATTATTCCTGAAATGTTTGCCACCGAGTTTTCTCCAAGATACATTGCACCACCATTATAACTTGATGAACATCCATTTATCTCACCAAACATATTCACATTTACATATGGGAAAGTAAATATCCCACCACCCAAATAAGCAGAACATAACTTTATTTCACCATAAAAATCAAGTGTCATTGGTGATGCTTCTCTTCCACGTAAAGCAATGGTTCCATGCAATGTGTCATTGTCTAATAATGGTGAACAGTCCACAATTGTTACATTTTGTTTAATGACAATATCGTTGGATCCTGTGCAAAAAATTGCCGAACCTGAATGCGCCGCTTTATTCTTTGACATTCTTCCTTCATTAAAAGTTAAATTACTACCAGAAAAATAAATTCCACCACCTGAATAGGCAGTATTGCTATCAATTACGGCACCATTCAAAGTGAGTTGACTGCTCGTTGCATGAATTCCACCACCTGATTGGGCTGAATTTCCAGAAATTGTTGTTAAAATTGTTTCGTTATTCTTCACAATAGATTCCAACACCACCTCGCATTGTGAATTAATTGACATTGCTCCACCAGAGCCCGTTGCTTGATTTCCAGAAAATTGAGTTCCTTGAAATTTGATTGATTGGCTAACATTTTCAGTACCTTCTATATATATTCCAGCACCATTGTCCGCTATGTTATTGTAAATTTCAACATCCTTAAAAACATAATTATATTTCGACTCTCTCAAATAGATTCCTCCACCATTTTTTCCTTTGTTGTTATAAATTACGCCACCTTCCAGTTTTGGAACGGTTGTTATATACAAGCCACCACCATCATATTCTCCATTTCCATTATTACAAATTTGCCCACCATACATATAAAAATAACCTGAGCTCTCAACGCCTCGAATATTATTATGTTGAATGGATCCCTCATTCAAATACACTCGCGTATTCGAAGAATTTTTTATTCCTGTTTCATTCCCTTGGATAAAAAAGTTCTCACCATTTACATAGAAATGTGAACTTGTTCCGCTCCCTGCATTTGCAATCCAAACACCATAATTATTACCAGCACGAACAGCATTACCAATAACTCCACTTGTTCCATAAAGCGTTGTGTTGCTCAAATAGACACCATAAGAGTTTTTTGAAATGTAACCATATTCCCCCATATCAATTTCTGAATATTTTACATTTTCAAGATATAATCCATATTGATTGCCGTATATATAGGTATCTTGTCCAATGTGTAATGGTGATTGATTATTATAACTTTCTTCCTCGATATTCGCAACATATATACCTTTTGAAAAGGGATGGTCATGGACAGAAGTATCTGATCCAATATTCAATGTTGAATTTGTTGTATAAATTCCAACATATATGTTATTGCAAACTTCTGTGTCTTCCATAGTTATGTGAGAATTATTCTCTGCATAAAGACCATACCCTTGATTATTTATTAATTGAGTTATATCATCACCTTTCTGTGTTGAAACACTTGTATTATTCACATGAATACCATAACTATTGTTTGCTTCAATAACCGTACCACAAATATTTAATGACGAATCTTTTGCATAAATGCCTTTCCCAGAATTTTCCATTATCTTTGAAGTATCTATTGAAA
>JAFTJJ010000040.1 GCA_017456465.1 Clostridia bacterium
GCGGAGTTAAATTCGCGTCTTTTATTTTGCATAAAATGTAAACAATGATTTTTTATTATTATTATTATTTATAATAATAAAACAAGAAAAAAATTCAGATACTGCATTAAATTGCTTGACTCTGGGGGGGGGGGGGTAGTGTATAATACATATGTAATGAATGGGCGCGTGTGATATGGTCTTGCATACAACTGGAAATTTAAGGGGAGAGTGTAATGCAAAAGAAAAGTGGGTTTAAAATTAATTTGGCGACACATATTGTTGCCGTTATCGCTTTGGTTGTGGGAATACTCACGACTATTTTTGCATTTGGAAATCTTCCAGAAAAAAATATTGAAGGTGGAGCTGTTGAAGGTGTTTATTCGCCTGTCGCAGATAATACTCAAGAAGTTGTGATTGAAGACGTTGAATTTTTGGGTGGAGAAACTTTCTTGCGTGTTAAGAAGGGGACTGAGTACACCGTCAAAAATTGTACATTTAATGGAGCCACAAATGCTGCAATCATTGTTGAGGGGGGTGTGCTCAATCTTGTTGATTGTGAAATTAAAAACTCTACATCTAATATAAGTGTTGATATGGGTGGCTGGAGTGAAATTTATAACACTGCTATTTGTGTTAATGGTGGGATATTGAATCTTCTTGGGACAACAAGGATTTCGGGCGTCACAAACTCTCAAGGTATTGTTCTTGTTTCCGAAGTTGATGGTTTTGAACTTAACACAGTTTTGAATTTGGGTACTTCTGTTTCTGGTGAAGGCGAATGGATTGGGTCAATTTCTGGTTGTGAGTCTGCCATTTATACGCTCGGTGCAGAAGTGAATATGAATTCAGGAACGCTCACTGGAAACAATTATGGGGTTGATGTTAATTGGACAGATATTGAGACTAAAATAAACATCAATAGTGGTGAAATTTCAAATAACACTCAAAATGGTATCCAAGCATATGGATATAATGCAACTATCACAATCAATGGTGGAAAAATTTCAAACCATGAGAATGGTTATGGTATTTATTCCGATGACTCAACTGTAACACTAAAAGGTGGAGAGATTTGTGGAAACGCTGGCGGAATTTGCATGTCTGATGATGATGTCTTAACAATGACTGGCGGTGAAATACATGATAATGAATCGACATATGGTGCTGGAATTTATTCGGGTGGACAATATGTGAATGTTCAAATCAGTGGAGGGAAAATATATAATAACAAAGCTACATATGGCGGTGGAGTTTGTTTGTGTGGTGATGGATCAAATGGTTCATATTTAACTATTACTGGAGGGAACATTTACAATAATACTGCTGAAAATGGTGGTGGCGTTTATATTGACGGAAGCAATATAAGCGAGAGCGATGTTTCACATGTGATAAATGATGGTGCAATTTATGGGAACACCGCGACCAATGGTGGAGGAATATATCTTTTATCTTCAAGTTTGACCATAAATGGAGGCTTGATTGGAAATGATGACGAAACAAATAGTATTGCTGGAAACACAGCAACAACTGGTTATGGTGGTGGAATTTATTCATCTGGATCAACAATCACAATGAATGGTGGACATATTGGAGAAAATGTTGTATCGGGCGCAAGCGTTTATGGTGGAGGAGTTTATCTCTGCGAAGCATCGACCATGACAATGGGAGAGATGGCTGTAATTGACTCAAACAAAACAACGGGCACAAGTTCGTGTGGTGGAGGA
>JAFTJJ010000041.1 GCA_017456465.1 Clostridia bacterium
ACTGGTCACTTGCGGAACAGGCCGTGCAGTTGTTGACACAAATCAAGACAAAGCACGGGCAAGAAATGCAGTGCTTTCTGATCCTGAAATTAAAAGACTTTACGCAGATGAATATGAACGTAGGGGCAGATATGCAGCCGAAATGCTTGGCAGCAATTTTGAAGAATCTGACTTCATTAAATTTATAAATTAAGGAAATACACAAATGAAAAATTACAAAAAAATTCTTGGAATTGATTCCACAAAATCAGCAATCGCAGAAGTTGAGGGCAAAAAAATCATCATTGAAGATCTTGATCTCTGTGAAAGACTAATGTTTGACGAACCTGTGAGTTTTTATGGTGCAACATTTTCAAACGAAGACATTCTCAGCTCATATGTGTCTGCTTTTGTGCCAGTCATAAATGACAATGATGAAATTGAACGCATGGATCTTGGAATTGCACAATATGAAGTTTACACAAAACCAAATGGCCACAAATCAATCTTGATTCACACAATGGACAAAAATCAAGATTTGATCATCACTCAGGAACTTGTCAAATTTGTGGAAACTCAGTTTGCATCTGACAGTGTTGACAAGGTTGAACTTTTTGTTGCCGGAAAACAAAATGATCACTCAAAATTTGCAAACCTTGGCTACAATCACAACCTCGAAAAGTCAACTGCTGATGCTTATTCATTCAGTCAAGACTATGAAGGCTTGTTCATGGACTTGATTGAAAATTTCATCGGAATTGATGAAGATTTTCCCATTGTAAATGAGGTCATTGCCTTCAGAAATGGTTATCCAGAACTCGCACCACATCTTATTATTGAGGAAATCGATGACGCAGACGAAAATTGTTAAAACCACCAAGGAGAAAACTCATGAATGAACTTCACAAAATTGTTTTAAAAGATAACATGACAACTTGCTTTGCTGAATTTACCGATTATGGCGAGGCACAAATGGCACTTGATATGTTGAACATGCGGGGCAGAGAAGACTGCATCATGATCACCAGCCATTATGAATCATCAGCTGAAGATTTTATGAAAAAATATGTTTCAAATGTTTCTTACGCGAACGAAGGACACACCGAATTTGACTTTATCAGAACCCTTGAAGAAAGACTTGATTATGTAAAAACCAGAAAAACATATCCAATTGAACTCAAATCTGCTGAACATGGTTTCAATGAAACATATGATATGAATATTGAAAGCATCAATTGGTATTTGTCAATTTTGTCTCTTGCCTTTTATGATGGCTCTGAACCAGCCTTCAGAAGAGGTGGGGTGTATTTATATCCAGACGACATAAAAAAATTCCATGCTGCAAAAGCAAAATGGGAAGAAGACTGTCACAGAGCTGCACGTGATTTGGAGCGAGCACAACTCAGAAAAGCCGGCGAAGATGATGATGAATATTATGTATAAGTGAAAAATAAATTAATTACTTACGCAAAAAAAAATAATTCATCCCAATCAACCAGCGAGAACTCAAGCAGTGATGAACATTTCTCATAGGAGATAAACATGAAAAAAGTATATATGATTATGCGTGGACTTGGTGACTGCACACCTTACATATTCACCAATGAAAAACAAGCAAATGATTTTGCTGAATTCAAAAACTCAATCGGCAACGGGTATTATTTTGTTCAAGAACAAAATTTATATGAAAGTTTGAATGAATATAAGGAATATGGATTTGATGATTATTTAAGGTCACTGCAAAATAAAGTGGAATTTTTGCAGGAACATCAATTATATTATATAAGTCTTCTATCTGAAGAAACATTAAAATACAGAAATGTTCAAATCAAGGCCAGTCAGGCAAGAAAATATCTTGAATCGCTAAATGACTCTGTAAGAATTTGGATCTATGATGAAGGGGAAGAATTTGTGATGACAAAAACATCAAAAGACAGACTTAAAGAAATCATAGAAGAGAATGAAACAGAAGTTCAAAGAACTATTGAAGAAATTCAAAAAGCAGAGGACACTTACGCAAAAACACAAAAGTATAGAGAAGAAAATTCAACCAAATTGCCATTCTAGCAATAAAAAATCTCCGATTTTGTCGGAGATTTTATTTTATTTTAAATTTTCAACATTACTCTTGTTTGAGTTTGACTTTTGAGGCAGCGGCACGCCTGATGTCATCTGAAATTGCTGCATAGTGTTTCTTTGTTGTGTTGACGTCACGGTGCCCAAGAACGTCTGCCACAATGTAAATATCTTGGGTTTCACGGTAAAGGGCAGTGCCATATGTACTTCTTAGTTTGTGAGGAGTGATTTTCTTTAAGGGCGTGGTTAACTTCGCATATTTTTTGACAAGATTTTGAACAGCTCGAACCGTAATTCTTCGGTTTTGAAGTGAAACAAACAAGGCTTGCTCTGATGCTGGAATTTTGGGGTTTCTTTCACGCTCCTCAAGCCAATCAATAAGCGCAACCTTGACTTCATCAGAAAAATAGAGCACAACTTGATTCCCACCTTTTCTGGTGATTGAAATGCCATTCACTTTGAAATCAATGTCATCAAGATTCAATCCCACGCACTCAGAAACACGAATCCCTGTGCCAAGCATAAGTGTGAGCATTGCAGTGTCCCTGATGCTTGTGTGCTTGTGGTATCCTTTTGCATTGCCTTCAAGGTCAAAACCTGTTTCAGCTTCATTCAAAAATTTTCTAACTTCATCGCTCTCAAGCCGAATGATTCCTTTGTCGTGAATTTTTGGTGTTTGAACTTTGCTTGCAACATCTTTTGAAAGAATGTCTTTTCGATAAAAATATTTAAAGAAAGAGCGGAGTGTTGAAAGCTTTCTTGCTTTTCCGCGTTCTCCGTTGCTTTTTTTCTTGCCGTCTTCATCCTCATAGTGAGATATGAAACTTAAGAATCTTTCAATGTGAGACGTTTTGATTTTTTCAAAGTCTTCAATTTCAAAATCAAAAATTGTCTTTTTGTCACGGAAAAGGCTGGTTTCTTCCATCAAAAATTTAAAGAAAATTCTGAGATCATAAGCGTAGTTAAGCCTCGTGAGCGGACTTGTATTGTTTTCAACGCCAACAAAAAAATCATAGACAAAGTCAGGCATATCAGAAATGATTTCTCTGATCTTGTTTGTTGTTTTTTCGCTTCTTTCATTAAAATATGATTGATTTCCCATAACTATATTTTAATAAAACTTGCGACTCTTGGCAAATGTTTTGATTTAATTTTGCGAATAGTTTCACAACTTGTCACGGTTTTATTGACAAAAAACAGGTTTTTGGGGTATAATCAAAACACTACAAACAAAAAGAGGTTAATACTATGATTGCACTCGATTTAATCAGAAACAACAAAGAACTCGTCAAAGAGAACATCAAAAAGAAATTCCAAGATTCAAAGCTTCCTCTTGTTGATGAAGTTTTTGAACTTGATGCAAAACTTCGCGCAGTAAAGCAAGAAGGCAATGAACTCAGGGGATCAAGAAACTCACTTTCTTCAGAAATTGGTGGTCTCATGAAAGAAAAGAGAATTGAAGAAGCAAACGCAAAAAGAGCAGAGGTTCAAAAAATCAATGCAAAAATTGCAGAATCAGAAGCTGAAGAGGCTCGCCTTGAAAATGAAATCAAGTCAAGAATGATGGTCATTCCAAACATAATTGATTCAACTGTTCCAATCGGAAAAGATGATTCTGAAAATGTGGAAATTGAAAAATTTGGTGATCCTGTCGTTCCTTCGTTTGAAGTACCATATCACGCAGACATTCTTGCAAGCATCAATGGTCTTGACAAAGATTCAGCAGGAAGAACAAGTGGAAATGGTTTTTATTATCTCATGGGCGATGCTGCAAGAATCGAAACTGCACTCATCAACTATGCAAGGGACTTCATGATTGAAAAAGGTTTCATTTATTGCATTCCACCATTCATGATCAGAAGTGACGTCGTGACCGGAGTCATGAGCTTTGCTGAAATGGAAGCCATGATGTACAAAATTGAAGGCGAAGATTTGTATTTGATTGGAACATCAGAACACAGCATGATCGGAAAATTTAAGGGGCAAATCGTAAGAGAAGATGAACTTCCAATAAAGATGACATCATATTCACCATGCTTCAGAAAAGAAGTTGGGGCTCATGGAATTGAAGAACGTGGAATATACCGCGTGCACCAATTTGAAAAGCAAGAAATGATTGTCATCTGCAGACCTGAAGACAGCATGAATTGGTATGATCAAATGTGGAAATACACAGTTGAAATCTTCAGAAATCTTGAAATTCCAGTTCGTCAGCTTGAATGCTGCTCAGGAGATCTTGCAGATCTCAAAGTGAAATCTTGTGACATTGAGGCTTGGTCTCCTCGTCAAAAGAAATACTTTGAAGTTGGTTCTTGCTCAACACTTGGCGACGCTCAAGCAAGAAGACTTGGAATCCGCATCAAAACCCCAACAGGAAACATTTTTGCACACACATTGAACAACACCGTACTTGCATCTCCAAGAGCTTTGATCGCATTCCTTGAAAACCATGTCAGAGAAGATGGATCAATCACAATTCCAGAAGTCCTCAGACCTTACATGGGAGGCAAAGAAGTGATTTGCCCAATTAAATAATGATAAGAAATTGAATAATTATTAAAAAATTGTAAATAATAATAAAAGGCAACCAAATATGTCTGGTTGCCTTTTATTTTGCTTGTATTGCTTCATGATGTTGACGAAATCCCCCCAAAATGATATAATATATGTAAGAATCTAAATAGGGGATTGTTTATGTTTAAAATGACATTTGAAAATTTTCAAGAATTTGTTGAATTGACTTATGAAGGAGTCAGAAATCAACTTGTTCTCAGATCTGAAATAAAAAAATTATATGAATTTTTGCAAAAAAATGATGATTATGAAATTTATCTTGCTCAAAACAAAATGAAGGATTTTTCATTTGCCTTAAAAAAACAAGGTTCTGACGAAATTTTTGGAACATTACACATTCGACCAGACAGATTTGTCTTTTTCAATGGACGTGAGGAAAACAATCATGAAAAAATTCAAGTTCAGACTCTTGAAAGTGGCATGACTGAAAGAAAGTATGAGTACGTTCAACCAATCAGCAGCGAAGAACTTTCTGAAGGAAAACCTGAACTTGTGGATGAAACTGTTGAAGAATCAAATCTCACACACACTGTTCAGTCTCATGAAATTTACAATCGATTCGGCATTATTGTTTATCAAAAAGCGAACAATCTCATCGTCAATGAAGACAACAGCTCAACACTTTCTGCCAAAACATTCACATCAGTTGTTGACTCTGGTTGTCTTGATGCATCAATAAAAACTGATGTTTGTGGATTCATCAAGTCAGAAGATCAATTAACTGGCGAAATTGATTATTACACCAGAGAACAACGAGAATACATCACAAAACCAGCTGCAAAAATGAATTCAACTGAACCATGCACACATTCAACAATTGACATTCTCCAAAACACACTTGCGATCACAAAGCCAGAGAGCGACAAAAACACAAAACATTACGCAGAAAGTCAAATTCAAAACGCTGCCAAAATTCACGGGTCAGCAATCCAGTCTGAATGATAAAAATAGGGGATTTCCCTCAACAAAAAACCTCAGTGCTATGTCAGACAACTAAAATGCCTAATATACATAATTGATAAATTTTAAATAATAATAAAATAAAAAAATTGCTTAAAGTTCCAGTCAAATATTTCAGACCTGGAACTTTTTTGTTTGAGCTTTTCAATTAATCATCCCATAAAATTAATAAAAGATACTCGTGGCACACACCGAAAATATATAAATATTACTGAAAATATTGGGAAAGTCTCATTAATTCCAAGGCGGTTTTAGACAGAAAAAATTAAAATTACCACGATTTTCTAGGCGAAAAAGAATTAAAAATATCTCAAAAAACCACAAAATTGACAAGTTTTTAGTTTTACTTTGTTACAAAATAACTTGATGCTTTCCTTTATTTTTTTCACATAAAAAACAGGTTTAAATCATATAGCGTTTGTAAATATTTTGATTTATTCCTGACACCAAATCGACTTATTAAAGAAATAATTTTACAAATCATAATAAAACATTAGTCATTAAATAATAAATTAAATTGATCATACTGAAAAACATTTTCAAAATCATTACAAAAATCCTAAAGGCTTTCATGAATTAATCACTCCTCCAATTCATCAAATTTTGCCACCATCTCTTCGCAAAAGCTGTCTTTTGCGAAGAGATTTTAAAAAGTTTGTTAACAACTCCGCACAAAACCGCACACTTATGTCATTGATAAAAAATGTTTTCAAACAAAAAAATTCTTTCCCCTACCCAAAATTTTTTAAATAAAAGACCATCCATCAAGGCAGATAACATAAAATTAATGTGGTCTCAAACAAAGTCAACACAAAACAAAAAGTCAGTTCAATAAAAATTTGAACTGACGATTTGAACTGACGACATGTTTTGGTTATTTAGTTATTTTCGTTTAAACATTTCCAAGAGAAATCCATATTCTTTAATTTTTTCTCTGCGCTGTTTTGCGTCAGAAAGAAAAGTTTGAACAAGTGACCAAAATTTCTTTGAGTGATTGAACTCAACCATGTGGCAGAGTTCATGAACAATCACATAGTCAATAATAGCAGGCGGAAGCATAACGACTCTCCAGTTGAATGTGATCACATTTTTATTGTTGCAAGCCCCCCATCTCCCTTTTGAATCATTAATTTTGAGATCCTGAGGAAACAATTTCAGTTTACTTGCGATTTCTTGTGTTCTTTTGAACAGAATGTCTTTTGCTTGTTTTCTGTACCAAGTTTTAATCATTGACAAAATTTTGGAATCCTCTGCCCCGTTTGGAACAAGAATTGAAAAATTTTCACCAACAGCAATTTTCTTTCCTGACCACTTGCAAAGAGAATATTTTGCACCAAGAAAAAGCAAAACACTATAATTCATAACATCATAATAAGTATTTTTATTATTTTCAATTGCAGCAAGCTTTGATGTGAGCCATGACTGTTTTTCAAAAATAAACTTGTCAATGTCGCTCTGCCTTGCGCGTGATGGAGCACGAACAACAACCCTTCCATCTTTCATGATGCAAAGTGAGAGTGTTCTTCTGTTTGATTTTAAAATCAAGTCTGGCGATATCAATTTTTTGCCTCCACTTCTAATTTACAATAAGTATATTCCATAATTTTGAAAATTCAAACCAAAAAAGCCTGCTTTTATTTGAAATATTCTGGTTGTTTTTTGTGATTATTTGTCCTCTTCCCTCAAAAAACTCGCCAATTCGTTTGACTAGTTGAATTATATATTTTAAAATATAAGTAAAATTAATATAAGGGAAAGTCTAAGTATGTCTGGAATTGATAGCGATTTGATCCGTGGACACATTGACACCATCATTTTGAAAACCCTTTTTGATGGTGACAAATACGGATATGAAATTTTGGATGAAGTTGCAAAAAAAAGTGGCGGTGCTTATGAACTCAAACAGCCAACACTTTACAGTTGCTTAAAGCGCCTTGAGGGTCAAGGCCTTATTTCATCATATTGGGTTGACAGTGAAATTGGCGGAAAAAGACATTATTATTGCCTCACTGATAATGGAAAAGAAACATATATTCAAAATCAAAAAGATTGGCTGCGATCTCGACAAATTATTGACAATCTCATTTGGGAAGAAGCAACACACCTCCCTGATCACGAGATCATAACTGAAAAACCAGAAAACTCAAACACAGTGGAAAATGTTGATGAAAAAAACGAAACACCAACAAACACCGACAATTCATCTTCTGATGAAACAAAAACTGAAGACTCCCCTGCTCCAATTCTTGAACAAAATGAATCATCTGCGGAAGACAACACTCCTCACCAAGATGAAGTGTCTCAATCGGAAAACGACTCTGATGAATCAACTGATATCATGCAACTCCTCGGTCATTATGACTTCCAAAACACAACATCACAAGTTGACGAAAGCACACAAAAGCTTGATGAGGCTTCTGATGATTTGAACAAAGCCGAAGAAAATTACACAAATTCATTCCTCGAAAGTTTTGCAAAACACTACCTTTCTGAAGAAATTCAAGAAAAAACTGAAGATCAGGCTTTTGAGAATGTCAACGATGAATTGCCAGAAATTACGGATGATTTCAACATAGATATGGATTCATATTTGAATTCTGAAAACAACTTTTTCGAATCAAAGGAAATGAAAGACAAGACGAATTTCATCACTCCAAACATC
>JAFTJJ010000006.1 GCA_017456465.1 Clostridia bacterium
AAAAATTTATTTAATTGACACCCAAATATATTGGTGCCTCGGGGCGGAATTGAACCACCGACACGGAGATTTTCAGTCTCCTGCTCTACCGACTGAGCTACCGAGGCAAATATATTGGCGACCCGGAAGGGGCTCGAACCCTCGACCTCTAGCGTGACCGGCTCGCGGGCTAACCAGCTGAACTACCGAGCCCAACATAAAGTTTGAAATGTCTGGGTGGGCCCGCCCGGACGTGAACCGTGGACCGACCGGTTATGAGCCGGTTGCTCTAACCAACTGAGCTAAAGGCCCAAAACTCATCGTCTGCTCTTTTGAAAAATATGGTCGGGGTGAAGAGACTCGAACTCCCGGCCCCATGGACCCAAACCATGTGCGCTACCAAACTGCGCTACACCCCGATCCGTTCTCTCGCGAGCTGACTCGTTAAATATACACTATTAAAATCGCATTGTCAACAAAAAATTAAAATTTTATTTAAAAATATTTTTCTTTTTCAATTTGGACTTTTAATATGTTTTAAAGCCAGCTTCGTGAGATAATAACACAATTTTTATATTATTTTAATCAATTCCCAAATATTCATTATATGTTGTTTCACGGTCAAACTCTTTTGTCCCATTAATCACAATAATCCTATTTGCAACAGTTTGCAAAATTTCATGGTCTTGTGAAGTAAACAGCATTGGAGACTTATAATTAATCATTCCCTTGTTGAGTGCTGTAATGCTTTCGAGGTCCAAGTGGTTTGTTGGTTCATCCAAAATAAGAACGTTTCCAGCTGTAAGCATTGCCCTTGCCATCATGCATCGAACCTTTTCTCCACCAGAAAGAACACAAGCCTTTTTCGCCCCTTCCTCGCCCGTGAAAAGCATTCTTCCAAGCCATGATCTCAGGAATGTCACATCTTTTTCCTTGCTGTAATGAGCGAGCCAATCAACAAGTGAAAGATCGACGCCATTGAATTAAGCATCATTGTTTTCTGGCAAGTACCCAACAGTCACTGTTGATCCCCACTTCATATATCCACTGTCTGCATCTTCTTCACCCATCAAAATTTTGAAAAGCATTGTGATCACGTTTGCCTTGTCTGAAAGGAATGCAATCTTGTCCTCTTTGTTCACAGTAAACGAAACGTTTTCAAAGTAACCTTTCTTTGTGAGTTTTTCAACCTTCAAAACCTCATTTCCAACTTCTCTTGATGGTCTGAAGTCAATGTATGGATATTTTCTTGAAGATGGCTTAATATCAACAAATTCAAGTTTTTCAAGTTCTTTCTTTCTGCTTGTTGCTTGCTTGCTCTTTGACGCATTGGCTGAGAATCTCGCAATAAACTCTTGAAGCTCTTTTGCTCTTGCCTCAGCCTTTTTGTTCTGTTCTTTTGCTTGACGAGCAAGAAGTTGACTTGTTTCATACCAAAAGTCATAGTTGCCGACATACATGTTAATTTTAGAAAAGTCCACATCACAAATATGTGTGCAAATCTTGTTAAGGAAATATCTGTTGTGCGAAACAACAATGACAGTATTTTCAAATTCAAGAAGGAAGTTTTCAAGCCAGTTGACAGTCTTTGCATCAAGGTTGTTTGTTGGCTCGTCCAAAATCAAGATGTCAGGATTCATGAAAAGCGCACGCGCAAGAAGAACTTTAACTTTTGCTTTTGGCTCCATGTCTGCCATCTGAACATAGTGAAACTCAGCGTCAATGCCAAGTTCAGAGAGAAGCGATTGTGCCTCCCCTTCAGCTTCCCATCCACCAATTTCCAGAAATTCATTTTCAAGATCGCCGGCCTTGATTCCGTCTTCTTCTGAAAAATCTGGCTTTGCATAAAGCGCGTCTTTTTCAGCCATGATCTCCACAAGTCTTTTGTGTCCGCCCATGACTGTTTCAAGAACAGTTAGGTCGTCATAAGCATTTTGGTTTTGTGCAAGCACACTCATCCTCTCGCCCTTGTCAATCACAATGTCACCAGAAGATGGTTCAATCACACCAGCAAGAAGCTTCAAAAATGTTGACTTCCCTGCACCGTTTGCACCAATAATTCCATAGCAATTGCCTTTCACAAACTTGAGATTAACCTCATCAAAAAGTACTCTGCCACCAAATTGTAATCTCACATTATTACATTGAATCATATAAACTCTCTCCAAATAATATTATATATTCCACGAGTCAATATACATGAAAAAAACAATATTGTCAAACCAAACCCCAATTTTCTCTTCAAAATCAATTTACTGTTTGAAAAAATAGTGCTAAAATAAAAATGAAAAATAAAACCAAAGGAGAACAATCTCATGAAAATATCAGTACTTGGATGTGGCAGATGGGGATCATTCATTGCATGGTACTTGAACCGAAACGGTCACACAGTCACATCATTTGGAATCGCAGAAGACCCTTATGTTTTGGAGTTTTTCAAAACACGCACAAACAGTTATGTCACCTTCCCTGAATCAATCAACCTCACAACCAATCTCGAAGAAGCAATCAAGGATGCTGAAGTTGTCATAATTTCGATTTCTTCTCAACACCTCAGAGATTTCATGAAAAAAGTAACAGTAGTTCGAGAATCAGCGAATAAAAAATTTGTGCTTTGCATGAAAGGCATTGAAAACACAACAGGAAAACGCCTTTCAGAAGTCATGATTGAAAGCGGAATTGACAAAAATAATGTTGCAGTTTGGGTGGGACCAGGTCACATTCAAGAGTTCACACGTGGTGTCCCAAACCTCATGATAATTGATAGTTACAACAAAGAACTTTCAAAATTTCTCGTTGAAAACTTCAAGTCCGATCTCATCAGATATTATCAAGGTGATGACATCATTGGCACTGAAATTGGCGCTGCCGCAAAAAATGTGATGGGCATTGCTGCGGGAATGCTTGATGGTGGCGGATTTACAAGTCTCAAGGGCGCACTTATCGCCCGCGGTGCAAGAGAAGTTTCAAGACTCATCAAAGCTGCCGGAGGCAACGAACTTTCAGCATATGGACTGTGCCATATTGGTGATTACGAAGCAACCTTGTTTTCAGAGCACAGCCACAACAGAAAATATGGAGAAAGTTTCGTGAAAGGTGAACGATTCGAAAAACTGGCTGAAGGTGTCCCAACATCCCTCGCCATGCTCAAGCTTGCTGACTCACTTGGCGTTGAAATGCCAATTACAAAAGCTGTTTATTCAATTGTCTATGAAGACAAAGAACCAATGCAAACACTCCTCTCTCTCTTTGCAAGGACAAACCTCAATGAGTTTTAACAAAGACCCCAAAAGAACAAAGCACTCCAAATTTTGTGAGTGCTTTTTTTATGTATATAATTTTAAATTTATGCCAAAAATTTTATAAAAAAATTAGGAGATTTTTATGACATACAAAAAAACTGTAAAGAAATACAAAAACGCAAAATCATCATCAAAAAACATAAAAAACCAACCAAAAAAACAAGAAAACACTCAAAAAATCGTAGCAAATAGCAAAAAACAAGAAAATCAAACAGCTGAAGAAAACACATCACTTTCTCATGAAGGAGATCTCCAACCAAGAGCAAATTCAAACCTCAAAGAAATGCAAAATCAAGACACACTTGCAAAACAAAAAGGAAAACTTCTTTCGCCAATCATCTGGTGCATTGTTGCAGGACTTGTTGCTTTGATCGCTTCTGCCATTCTTAAAAAAAGTGTGCTTAATACTTCACTTTCAATCGATGAAGAAATTTTGTTTGTTGGAAAAAGCATTGCAATCCTTCTGTTTTTAACTTATTACATTTTGAATGCAACAGCCATTTGCTTTATCACAAAATCAAATAAGACTGACAACACCGCATTCAAGATCAATATGATTTTGTATTTCATATTGCTTGCACTTTCGTTTGTTATCAGTCTTTTAATTTATTGCTATAATTTGTTCTTGCCTGCATGCATTATTTCAATCATATGTTGTGTAATTTCTATTTATCTTACATACAGGTATTATGTTTCACGCCTCATCAGTGGAATCTTGCAAACTGTGAGTTCCCTCATTTTGATGTATGGAGTTTACATAACTCTTGCTTTCACACTCTCTTTAAAATAAAGGATCACACATGTTATCCTCCGGCTTTATTCCGAAAATCTTGAGAATAGTTGGAGCAATGTTTGAAAGCTTTCCTGAATTAAGCTTCACATTTTTATATTTTTCAGAAACAAGCCAGAATGGCACAGGATTTGTTGTGTGACTCGTGACCGCATTACCATTTTCATCCACCATCACCTCAGCATTT
>JAFTJJ010000007.1 GCA_017456465.1 Clostridia bacterium
GCATATGTAAAACGACTTGAAAAACTTGAAGAGATCGCAAATTCATTCAAGGGCGTCGCAAACTCATTCGCAATTCAAGCAGGCAGAGAAATCAGAATCGCTGTCAAACCTGATGAAGTTGATGACGCAAGGATGGTTGTTCTCGCAAAAGAAATTGCAAGAAAAATCGAGTCAGAACTTGAATATCCAGGACAAATCAAGGTCAACATCATCAGAGAAACAAGAGCAACAGACATTGCTTCATAAAAGACAAAAAAAAAGCTCCCCACAAAAGTGGGGGGCTTTTTGATGTAAAAAGACCTGATGTTCATTTGACAATTTGTTCTATTTTTCTGATTCCACTGCGTCTTCAAGAGATTTTGTGAAAATGTAATTTTTCTTGTAGCCATACTCTTTGTCATATTTTTTCCAAAGACGCTTTGGTGCACTCATTTGTTTGATGAATTTCTTATATTCTTTGTCCAAATCTGTTGGGTGAAAAACTCTTTTCGTTCTCATCTTTGACAATATTGAAATAAAATCTTCATTAATAATATTCCCATAAGAGCAAGTTCTCTCATCCAAGAAAGGAATGTTGATTGGAATGATTTCTCCATCCACAGACATGCAAATCACACCACCAAGATATGATCGATTTTTTTCTGGTCTCACAAAGACTGGGACTGACATATCGAGAAGTGGTTTCACTTTTCTGACACCAACAAGTTCTCTTGCTCTTCCTGTGTTGATGATGTCCACATCACATTCCTGTCTGAAATCAACATATGCCTCTGGAATGGATTTTTTGATTTTTGCCAAATTGTCAGCAATGTCATCAACTGTTATTCCACGCTTCTGCATTTCGGCCAAATGAAAATCATCGATCGAGCACCCAACAAGCAGTGGCTCAAAGCCTGTCGTGTCATTTTCGCCTTGTTTGACATAATCGACAAGTTCTCTTAGTGCATCCACAAAATCATCAGTGACAGAAGTTCCGTTTGTTGTGAGATTAACTCTTCCAACACCCAAAATTTTCCCTTCTTTGAGTGATTTTGTGATCATTCTGATGAGATCTGGCTCAAGTGAAATTTCACCGCCGCCAATTGATAAGTTTCCAATATAAAAAATTTTATTGAAAAATGCATCCAATGCTTCCTTTTTGATTGTTTTGTTTGATGGCTCACCACGAAGACAATGTTGGCAACCAAAATTACATTTTTGAGTGATCAATATTTCAGCATTTTCAAGCACAATGTCTGTGTTTTGAACATCATTAAAGCTTAATTGCTTTTTTCTGAAAATCATCATTGAAATCCTCACATTTTTTATTATATACATTATATCACACATCATCATATTTTTCAATATGCAAAGCAGTAATACTGTCATCATACAAGAGTTTTATTAATATACTTAAACCATGATGAATATTTATGATTTGCACAACGATTTCTTGACAGAAATCAAAGGCTACAAAAAACAAGAAAAGTACATCAAAAAATGCAAAGATCAAGGACTTTTGAACGTCTGCTCGAGCGTCTGGACAACAACAATGGAACGTCGTGATGCGTTTGGAGCAATTGAAAGAGCCAAGTATTTTTCAGAGCACAATGATGTTGATTTTGCTGTTGAAGACCTGCATTTTGCAACAACCCTTGATGATGTTCAAAAAGTGGCAGATCTTGATCCAATCTATGTTGGTTTCACTTGGAATGATGACAACAATCTCGCCAGCGGAGCCAATGGATTTGGCGGACTCACAGAATTTGGATCAGCAGCTGTCAAAGTTTTTGAAACCAGTGGGGTACAAATTGACACTGCACACTTAAACGAAAAAAGTTTCCTTGAATTTTCAAGGGTTTCTGAAAAACCAATATTTTGTTCTCACAGTGCAATTTTTTCTCTCAAAAACCATCCTCGCAATTTGAAAGATTATCAACTCAAAATCATTGAAGAAACTGGGGGACTCTTTGGACTTTGCTTGGTTTCTGATTTTTTGACAGAAGACAAGCGTGCAAATATCGATGACGTTGTGAAACATATTGATTATTTTGTTTGCGGGTTCGGAATTGACCATATTTCAGTCGGAAGTGATTTTTATGGAACAAGTCTTCACCCAAAGGGGATAAGTGGCTACAAAACCCTTTTGAAGGTCAAAAACAAACTTTTGTCACTGGGTTATGCAATTGAGGACGTTGAAAAAATATTTTTTAAAAACGCTTATGATTTTTTTAATAAATAATTCTAATTAGATATTGAAAAAATAACATATTCATGTTATGATGAAGACAACGGAGAAAAACAAATGGGAAAGCAAAACGATTTTCATGACAGAAACAAACAAAAGCGAGTTAACGCATTCAGAAGAAGCCTTTGGATATGGAACAAAAACACACCTCAAGATGTCATCAACCAAAAGACAATTGATTTTGCAAAACGAGGACTTTTTTTGAGAAAAATTGAACTTGATGATGCACAATGCAGTGACCCTGAGTTCATGAAAAAACTTTTCGGTGCAAACCCCAAAACTTTTGATTTTGTGAAGCCATCTGCTGGTCTTGAAGAAAATATTGATTTCATGGTTGATTACTTTAAAATGTACTTTGAATATTATTTTCAAAACAAACCACACATCACAAAAAAACTTTCAAATCTTCCACTCATAAACAAATACAGCAATCTCATGAAAAACCCAGAATTTGTTTCAAAAATAATCTATGTTTTCCATGAAAACAACATCGTTGAAGCAATCCATGGGGCAGTCATTGGAGACGCCAAAACTTCACATGCTCAAACAGAAATTGAATTGCATGAAACAATGAAAAATATTCCTTTGTGGGTTTTGTTGATCGATGCAAGAAGATTTGGTGTTGATGCACTTAAATTCATTCCGAAAAGTCACCCTGATTTTGTCAAGATCGTCGATGCTGGAATTGCTTGTGATGGATTTGAATCTCTTGAATACTTACCTGCAAAATTCATTCCAGACAATATTTATCTCATCAAAAAAGCCTTTCACACGGTCACACCTTATGCAGTGAGCGCAGATGCAA
>JAFTJJ010000042.1 GCA_017456465.1 Clostridia bacterium
ATCATCGTTTGAAACACATTTCTTTTGAAAATAATCATCAAAAATATTTCCGCATTTTTGCCTGCATATTGTTGCAATCTGAGCACGACAACACTTGTTTTGTTCACAAAAACACAATTCTTGATTCTTTTTTAAAACATGATCATAAAACAATCGAACAAACAATTCTCAAAAATCCGTTTTCTGCAATATTTTCATTAAAAACACGGGTTTTGTTGTGTTTTTAACGCAAAATGTTAATCATTTTGCGTTTTTTTCAATATCATATTCCATAATTATTGCAGCATTTTCCCCATAATATTTTTCGCGTTTTGAAATTGGAACAAAGCCAAACTTTGCATACAATCCAATGGCCGGTTTGTTGGTTTCATCAACTTCCAAAAACATTTTTGTTGATCCTTTCAAAGCTGCTGAGAGAACTGCTGATCTGAGCATAAGCTCACCATAGCCTTTCCCCCTGTGCTCAGTTTTGACTGCAATTGTGAGAAGCTCTCCATCACCAGAAATGTTCATTGTTCCATAATAGCCAATCACATTTTTCTTTTCATCAACAAGAACAAAATAGCTGTAAACTTCTGATCTTGAAATGCAATTTAAGAAATCAGATCTTGACTCTTTTCCAAAACTTTCTTTTTGAATTTTGAGGACATCGTCAAGACTTTCCTCTGTCATGGCTTCAAGCCTAACGTTTGGCTGTTCCATTTTTGATTTTCTCCTCTCTTTGAATTTCTGCTTGCGAAGCTCTCAAATAAACTGGTTCAACACTCCTCTTTTCAAGGGTGTTTTTCATGAATTTTTGAATGACATTTTCAGGCAAAAGATCTTGAATAATCACACTCACTCCTTCCGCCTTGAACTTTTCTGCAAGCTTGTTGCTCGCTGCAACGATCGTCTTTCCTTCCAAGCGAGCAAACGCACCAAGTTCATTCACTGTCAAACATTTCATTTGACGCTTTTGTTTGTCTTGCCACTCAGCATAAACAAAGTTGGAGAATCCGGTAACAACGCGGCACATGTCACCAGATAATTTATCATATTCAAACATGTCAAATGTTGTGAATGGAACAATGCGCGGATTCCCTGTTCTCGTGAGCCCAAAGACAAGCGCCATGCTTGCCCTAATCCCAGTGAAACTTCCAGGCCCAACATTCAAAAGAATGTTGTCAACTTCAGAAAAATCACGCATGCCAATCTTTTGCTTGATCATTTTCAAAATGTCTTCAGATTGAACTGAACAAATCTCGCATTTTTCAGAAATCTTTTTGTCTCCGTCAAACACCTCAACAATCAAATCCTCAGTCGCACTAATCACCAAATTCAACATAAACATCCATCTCCTTTCTTTTGTTTTCTTTCTTGAAAAACTCAAAAACAAACACTTCAACCATTCGCCAAAAAACAAAAATTTGTTTCAAAAAACTCGATTCATTCAATCATCAAAGCACAACCAATCAAACACATTAAAAATTTGAAAAGTCTTTTTTCAGCATTGTTTTGAAAATTTGTCCATTTTGATTTTTAGGGGTCTGATCACACACACACCATGACTAATCCTCAACCACAATTTCACGCTTTGTGTCAGACACTTTCTTGATTGAAACTTTCACCACTTGGAGATCTTCTCCCAAAACCTCAGGCGCACGCGCTGGCCATTCAATAATGTTCACCGCATCTGAATAAAGGTATTCAAAAATGCCAATGTTCTCAAGCTCCCCCACAGACTCAATGCGATAAAAATCAAAATGATTGACTTTTGTTTTGCCTTGATACTCGTTGACAATTGTGAAAGTTGGACTGGTCACAGCATAACTTTCTCCAGTGAGCGCCTTCACAATTCCAGAAGCCACAACCGTTTTCCCTGCCCCAAGATCACCGTCCAAAAGCACACAGTCGCCGCTTTTGAGAGTTTCTGCAACCAACTCTCCGACCCTTCTGGTTTCATCCGCACTGCTCGTAATATACTTTTTCATACAATATAACCATCCTTCCTTTCAATTTAAAACAGAAATTTTTTTCATGTTTAATAAACTATCAAATTCTATTCTTAATTTTAATGTATATTTAACAACGAATAAAAACTTATATGTTTTCTCATTCTCTCTCTATTATATCTCTAATTTAAGTCATAGTTTGCACAAAGCGCAAAGCAACAAGAAATTTTTTGCGATGCCCTATACTAACGTATTGGGTTCGTGAAAAATTTTGAAGTTCGTGCAGCGATTTGTGTGAAATATGACTTAAATTATTCGTGACGTGCCAACGCGTGCCACTCCCACTCGAAACAAATTTTCGGCTTGAGCCTTGGTCTTGATTCCGCCAGATGCTTTCACAAGAACGCCCGTTCTGTTTGTGAGCGTGATGAGCTTTTCAACAGTCTCAATGTCCGCACCAAGTGGCGCATAACCAGTGCTTGTCATGATGTAGTCAACACGTGCTTTAACGAGTGCATGCACAACTTTTTCAATTTCCTCAGGCGACAAATATGCCGTTTCAATGATGGCTTTGACCACCACTTTTCGCTTGAGCCTCACAATGCGTTGCATCTCGTGCTTGACATAACCAAAGTCGCCGTCCTTGATTTTCCCAATTGCCACCACAACATCAAGCTCATCTGCGCCAGATCTGATTGCATCCTTTGCTTCTGCAATCTTTGATTTCGTGGTCGACCCCCCAAGCGGAAAGCCAATCACAGTTCCAAGCTTCAATGTTCCTGAAAGCTTTTGATCAATATAATCACGAGCGAACCTCACATGAACTGGTGACACAATCGCCGCATAGTAACGATTGTCACACGCAATGTCAAGCATGCTCTTGATGTCTTTTTCAGTTGCCCGAGGATCAACAAGTGTGAAGTCAATGCCAGATCCAGGATCATCCAAAACATTCACATCAAAGATGTCTTCAGCAACCTTGTTTTTTGCAAATAATTTCATTTTCGTGCCTCCTTCACCCACCAAAATGGATGATTCATCAAACAAACACTTTCACCAAAAGCTTTTCGCGTCTTGGCTTTTGAGCTTTCACACAAATTGATGATCGAATTTCTGGAAGAGCAAGCGGAAAGTTTTGGTTGTCAAAACTGTAATGCACTCTTGCGATTTTGTCACCTTGCTTGACTCTTGTTCCTTCACGAACCAACATCACAATGCCCGCATTCTTGTCAAAATCTTTGTCACCGTCACCTGCAAGAGTGAGATAACTCTTGCAAAGCGCAGGGGCATTGATGTCAGCAAGGAACCCGTCTTCATCGGCTTCAATGAAACTTGTTGCAATCCCCTCAAGCACCGACACTTTTGTGTTCACGGACTCAAAAGTGCCACCAAACGCAAGCACAATTTGCTTGAACTTTGAAAGCGCCGAACCAGACAAAACTGCACCGTCAAACATTTCACCCGCATCTGATCGCCCCTTTGCTTTTCCTGACAAAATGAGTGCGACCTCAACAATTTCTTTTGCAATGCTCATCATGTCGCTTGAAAAGTACGCGTCCCCTGATGTGAGCGACCTGATCACTTCCTTGATCTCATGAATGCCACCAATGCTTGCCGATGTTGGCTGACTCATTGCACTCACCACACATGCAGGCAAAAGCCCTGCTTTTTTTGATGCTTCAACCAAAAATTTGCCAAGCTTATAGGCATCATCGGTGGATTTGACGAGCCCACCTTCTCCACACTTCACATCAAAAATCACAATGCTCGCCCCAAGCGCAATCTTCTTTGAAAGAAATGACACAGCAAGCATTGGAATTGAAGGAACAGCAAACTTCTTCATGATCATCAAAAGCTCTCTGTCTGCTGGAGCAATTTGTCCATTGTTTTCAAGAATCGAACACCCAATCTCTTCTGCAATCTGAATAAATTTTTTCTCGCCAACATCGGCATCAAAACCGTCAAACATCTTGAGCTTTGAAATTGTGCCACCAAAAGAACTGTACTTCGTGTTTGCAACCTTCAATGTCTTGACCCCAAGAGAAGCAAGCACACTCATGACAACAAGAGACACACAGTCGCCAACATAACCCGCATTGTCTTTTGCCACACAGTCACCAATCTTTTTTGAAACCTCAAGCATTTTCCCAGACCTTGCAATGGCAAAAGAAAGATCCACAGCTTCACTCACACAAAAATTCTTGACATTCAATGTCTCCAAAAATTCAACAAGTGTCTGATTTTTTGATCCATCATCTGCAATAATCTTTGCAAGCGTCTCAGTGTCTTCGTGAGTGAAAACTTGCCCCGACTTCTTTTTTGCGATCAACAACTCAAGTTCTTCCATATCAATTTCAACCAATCCTTTTTCTTTCCCGAGCTCACAATTTTCTTCCCCAAGCTCCAGACAAACAAGGGCAAGACAAAACATAATAACCCTAGTATATTATTTATTATAAATAAAGTAAAAAATTTTATCAAGCAATTTTCATGCTGCCACGACATATTTCTTGGGTTAAAAAAAATTGAGAGCGTCAATAATTATGAAACAAAAAAAACAAAGGAGAAAGTCTTAACTTCATGCAAAAAAGCAAACTTGCATCACTTCTCGATGCCATCATAATCGCAGGATCAACCCTCGTCCTCATTCTCATGCTTTCCACACACATCACCAGAAACCTCATTCCAAGACTTGGGATTTCATGCATTTTTGCTGTCTTGGTTTTTCATGCTTGCATCAAACGCGACAGACGAAAATATCAAAACTTGCAACTCAAACTCCAAGAGGAAAAACACCTCAAAAACTGCATTTTGCACTTGAATTTCATGAAAAACACAGCAAGAACCCAGTTTTTGTCTGAAATTTTTGAAAATTACAAAAAATCAAACAATCTTTCATCTGTCTCATTTTTTTATGATCTTGCAGCAGACACAACATCTTCCGAAACACTTTCTCAAGTCCTCTCACTTGTTCAAAGCAACAATGATGAAGCCTGCATTCTCCTCACTCATGAACTTTCAAAATCAGCAGAAGAACTTTTCTCTTATGCCACACCAAACTTAAAAACAAAACTCATGATCATGCAACCGCCCAAGCTCTATGCTTTGATGAAACAGCAAAATAATTTCCCAGTGCAAATGAACACGACTCCAAACAAATTCAGCATGAAAAAATTTCTTTCACTCTTTTCTGGTGCTCTTTCAAGACCCAGAGCCAAACAATACTTCTTGCTTTCAAGCATCTTTTTTTTCTCGTCATATGTCCTTCCTTTCAAAACTTATTACCAAATCTTTGCAGCAATTGCCCTCGCCCTTGGCTCAATCTCTCTTCTCTTTGGCAAGCCCAAAGCAAAACTCACTTCATAAAACCCAAACCTTGATCACGCCCCACCAATTTCCCCACACAAAAAAAACCACCAGATTTGCCTGATGGTTTTTTTGTTTCAACAATCATTTTGAAGATTAGTCTGCAACAATCACAATTTTGAATAATCTTGGTGTCGTGCTACCGTCATCCCAGATTGTGCTTGTTTTGTTTGCAAGGTCGTACATAACAACGAAAGTTTTCCCAGCGACATTATTGTCACCACCTAAAACAAAACATCCGTCAAGACCAACCATTGCGCCTTGCTCTTTGATTTTGCTTTCAAGTTCATTTTTCGTGAGGCTCAGATCTTCCTCACTCAGCTCATAACTCCAAACATTCACCCAACTTTCTTCAAAGAGAATGTCTTTTTCAATTGCAAGAATGCTGCCCAAATTGTAAGTTTCAAGACTTGCATCAAACACATCAAACACAATTTCAATTGGAGTCTCGAAATAATCAACACCACTCTGTGCATCCACATACTCAGGAGAAGCAATGTCTGCTTTTTGATTTATAAAATAAGTCACACTCAAAGGCTCTGATGAGAAGTGCACACCATCAAGTTTCCACCCAAAGTGCGGACTGCTCAAAGCAACATGAGCATTATATGGCTGTTCACTGTACTCAGTTTCATCAAAACCAACAAACTCATAACAACCATAGCTATAATTGTGCATTAAATGTTGCATGATTTCTTTTGGTGACGCAAGAATGTCTTGTGTGCCATAAATTTGATACTTATCGCCATAAGTGAACGCAAAAGTATTGTCACCAATAACATATTTGCCTGCAAGATTTCCACCCATGTCAGTGCTCACATTCGGAACAAGGATGTTCAAATACTTAACCATTTTCACGTCAGTTTTGTACACTTTTGAACAATCATAATAAAATCCCTCTGAAATTGCATCAATTGCCTTGTAATAAATTGGGATCACTATTGATGTTCCATTTTTGTATTGCAACACATCTGCATAGTCCACAAGTTCAATGTTTGCCCCAGCCTCAACATCACAAATGACTGTTCCATCAGCGTTCAAAAACACCCACTCATCCATGCTCACACTGTGATCCTTGAGACCAACAAAGTGGTATTCAGTGCCAATCTTGACAGCATGAACTTTCACAGAATCAACAGACATCCAATCGTCCATAATTCTCCAGTTTCCATTTTCAAAAACATATGGGAAACAGTCAAATTGATGATCGTCAACAGTGCTTATCTCATCTCTCCATGAAAACTCTTCATAAGTGAATGCATCGCGGCCACTGGCAGAATCCGAGTGATCAAGCCTTTTGCCTTCCACAAAATTTTGCACAAGTTCAATTGGCTTGATTGTGAGCGTTGCAAATTCGTGAACAAAGCCATCCCCGTCTTCGCCATACTGCCTGTTGTTCCAGTCAGGAACATAGGCAAACACATAATATGTCCCAGCGCCTTTAATTGAGTTGATCTGATCTGTTGAAAAAGCTTGACTTTCCTTGATGAAAGCCTTTTTCTCTGCAGTTGTTCCAAGCGCATCAAAAACATCTTTTTCAATCATCGCCCATTGCAATTGGTCAACATATTCATAGTCACCGCTCAAATTTTCCACGTCAAATCGAACGTGCTTTTCTGGGTCTTCTTCTCGCTCATTATTGTTCCAGATCATTTCCGCAGAATAAGAATATTGCTCACCATCAAAAATGCGAACCTTGCAATTGGTCACTGTGATTGGAGAAATCACAACAGAAAAATTCAAAGTAATCAAATTGACATTGTCTGTCAAAGTGAATTCATAAGTTGACACGGCATCACTTGTCGTGCTTCCTGTGTCATTTGTCCAAAAATTTGGGATTGAATAATTTTCGCCACCCCATACATTACGCCACATAACACTAACATCAAAATTGCTCAATGGAATGGTCTCATTTTTTGAAGGATCAGACCAGTTGCTCTTGATTTCAACATCACCCTCAGTTATTGCATCTTCTCCCCACACACACTCAAATGTGGTTGTTTTCACACCATTAATGAAAACATCATAACCATTGAGGACTGGTTCTCCTCCACCCATGCAGGCAGAAAATATAATTGCACATGGCAAAATCAAACATGCCATAATCAGAAAAGTCAGAAATTTCTTTTTCATACATCCTCCAAATTTATAACAACTATTTTATATTTCAAGTATAACACACGACATCATTTCTTGTCTCATTTTTTGAAAGACAAATTCGATTTTCACATAAAAAAATCAGGAAATGAAATCCTGATTTTTTAAAATGTTCACATAACTTTTCCAATTCAAGTCAAAACAATTGAATGTCGCAATCATTTTTTTAATTTTGTTCTGCAGCTTGTTGATTATTGCACAATTTTTTCTGCTTGCGTTTTCTCACAAACTCAAAAACAAGCACAATGCCTGTGTGCACCACCAAATAAATTGGAATGATCACCCAAGCAGTGAAAGGTGTTCCATCAATTGCAGGTTTTGTCATATAGAACGGATTGCCATACCCCAGCACACACATCAAAAACGCACCATAAGACAAATAAGCAAGCATTCCAATAATTGTTGCTTTCCATCTTTTGATGCTTGGCTTAACCCAACCAAACATCAAAATCAAGATTGAAACAACTGCCGAGAATGTGTGATGAAGCATTCCAAGAATTGTTGGTGGATACATGAATGATGGATGCTGACCAATAAAGTTTGGATAGAACGTCGTAATCAGTCCCCCCGCAAGACACACAAACCACAAGAAATGCAAAACTGAATTGTCTTTTTTGCCAAACAAGGCTGCAATCGAGAACACATAACTTGACGTGCTGCAAAAACTGTCAGTAATAATTTTGAGCCAGTTTGCATTTTCGTGCTCAAACACAAGCGCGAGTCTGTTCGCAAAAATAATCGCAAACAACACTCCACCTGCACACCTCACAACAATTTGCTGAGCTTTCTCAGTCTTTGCAAAAATCTTTGATAAAACGCAAATCAAAACAGCCGCCACAACACAAATGATGACATAAGTCAAATGCTCTTTCCCAAACACCTGTGGATTCATAAACTTTCTCCCAATTATTTTGCTTAGGCTTTCAAATTGATTTTGTTTTTGAGCATGGTTGCAATCACATCAGTTCTGAATGTCTCGATTTCGTCACTTGAAAGTGTGTGGTCAAAAGATGCAAGCTCAGCTTGAACAGTGAGCGCTTTCATGCCGACCATTTCAGCTGATTTGAACTCAGTGACATATGAATATCCTCTGAGAATTTTTGATCTGCATTTTGAAAGCATTGACAAAAACTCAGCATATTTCATGTTTTCTGGAACCATGAAAGTGAAATCAATAAGCACGTTTTGGAATTTTGAAACTTGTTTTGCTTTGACTGCAAACACACGAGCATTTGCAATCGCACCAAAATCAATTTCCGCCACAGCCACCTTGTATTTTTTGTCGAGCGACTTTGAAACTGTTGGGTGCAAAATTCCAACATAACCATATGAAGCTTCGCGAGATTTAAGCAATCCCACAGCTCTTGGATGGATGAAACTTGGGAAGCTTTCACAAGCGGCAAGATCCACATCAACACCAATCACATTCTTTGCAAGATCCAAAACAATTGCCTTCATTTCAAAGAAAAGTTCTTCTTCTGTTTTGTTTGTGTCACCAAGAACAATTGAAAGTTTCTTTTTCTCGATTGCAAGACCGTTTTCGTCAAGCCCTGCAACAACTCTTCCAATCTCATAAATTCCCACTCTGTCAAAGCTGTTTTTGTTTTCGTGGAAGAACTTCAAAAGTGTTGGTGCAAGCTCAGATCTCAGGCCACTTTGCCCTGCATTTGATGAGTCTTTGAGCGCAAGGTAGCTTGCAGTCTCAATTTTGTGTTCTTTGTTGAACGCTTCATAGTTCCAAACATAAGAATGAAGTTCGTTCATGTCGTATTTTGTTGAAAGCAAATGCTTCACAGCATACTCATTTGTATGAGACGCCATTTGCACTGCAGGAACGCTTGGGAATTCAAAAGGCTTTGGCTGGATGTTGTCATAGCCATAAATCCTTGCCACTTCTTCCACAATGTCTTCTCTCATTGAAACATCTTTTGTTCCTCTCCAAGATGGAACAACAATGTTGATGTTTGCCCCTTCCACGCTCACGCCAAACCCAAGACGCTCAAGTGTTTCAACAATTGTGTCTGAAGAAATTTCTGTTCCAACTCTTGAAGAAATGAACTCAGGGGTCACCGTGATTTTCTTTGTTTCATAATGGAATGGATAACAATCACTAAACGCTGACGTAACCACAACTCCGCTGTCGATGTCCTTCAAAACTTTCAAAATGCGACCGAGTGCAAGCGCTGTCATTTCAGGGTCAAGACTCTTTTCATAACGCTGTGACGCATCAGTGATGAGACCAATTGTTCTTGATGCTTTGCGGATTGTTGATGACTCGAATGTTGCTGACTCAAAAAGAACTGAAGTTGTCTCGTCAGTGATTCCAGAAAGCATTCCACCCTTGACTCCCGCAATTGCAACAGGCACTCTTTCACCGTTTGCAATCACCACAGATCCTTCAGGGATTTCATGATTTTCGCCTTCAAGAGTGAGAATGGTCTCATCTGCCCCAGCATCTTTGACCACAATTTCCTTCACCTTGTCACCATCAAACGCATGCATTGGCTGACCAACTTCAAGCATCACATAGTTTGTGATGTCTGCAAGCAAATTGATGTCTCTCATGCCACAGTAACAAAGCCTGATCGCCATTGGAATTGGTGATTTTTTCACTGTGATGTTTTCAGCAGTCATCGCTGAATAACGCTGACAACCTTTGCTTTCAACCTTGATGTCCACTTTTTTCAAACCATCAAACGCAGAAAGATCCAAAGCTTCGATTGGCTTAAGTTCACGTTTAAATATGCACGCAAGCTCACGCGCCATTCCATAGTGCCCCCAAAGGTCAGGACGATTTGTGAGTGACTTGTTGTCAATTTCAAACACAACGTCGTCAATTGGGAACAATGTTTTGATGTCTGTTCCAAGCTTTGACTCATACTCTTCTGGAAGCTCAATGATTCCAGTTGTGTCAGAACCAATTCCAAGCTCGTCAGCACCGCAACACATTCCAAAAGATGAAATGCCGTTTCTCTTTGCTTCAGTGATTTTGAAGCCTTGAACATTTGCTCCAACGCGCGCCACACAAGTGACTAACCCAACTCTCGCGTTTGGTGCACCGCACACGATTTGAAGCTTCTCATCTCCAACATCAACTTTGAGAAGATGATTCTTTGATCCCTCAATGTCAGAAAGTTCAATAATCTTTCCAACAACAACGCCAGAGACATTTGCGCCTCTGTACTCCACACCTTCGATTTCAGCAGTTGAAAGGTTGAATCTTTCAACAATTTCTTCAGGGCTGATTCCGTCAAGGTCAACCCATTCTTTGATCCAATTGATTGATATTTTCATAATTATCTTCCTCCTCCTTACATTCTCACACCAAATTGTTCAAGCACTTTGATGTTTCCAGAGTTGAGGTATCTGATGTCAGAAAGACCTGTTCTGATCATCACCAGTCTGTCAAAGCCAAGACCAAATGCAAAACCGTTGTATTTTTCAGGATCAACGCCCGCTTCACGGAGGACATTTGGATGAATCATTCCACAAGGACAAAGCTCAAGCCATCCAGAGTTTTTGCAAGTTCCACAACCTCTGCCACCACAGAAAGGACAAGTTGCATCAAGCTCGAAACTTGGCTCTGTGAAAGGGAAAAATCCAGGACGAAGTCGAACATTCAAATCCTTTTTGAACACACCTTTGAGCATTTCTTTCATGAAATAAATAAGGTTTGAAACTGAAACATTTTCATCAACAACCACACCTTCAATCTGGAAGAAAGTGTTTTCATGGGATGCATCCAAGGCTTCGTTTCTGAAACATCTGCCAGGGAACAAAACCTTGCACTTTGGCCCATAGGTTCTGAGAATTCTGTTTTGCGCAGCTGATGTTTGAGTTTTGAGCACCTGACCATTTTCAAGCCAGAAAGTGTCCTGAGCGTCACGAGCAGGATGAGTTGCTGGAACGTTCACTGCGTCAAAGTTGTTGTATTCTGTTTCAACCTCGTTTCCGTCTTCAATGATGAACCCCATTGAAATGAAGATGTCTTCCACTTGTTTTTGGATGATTGAACGAGGATGCATTGACCCAGTCTTGAGGTTCACAGGACGCGAAAAATCAACTTCAGGCATGCTTTCAATTTCTCTTTTCACTGCCTCTTCAGAAAGAGCAACTTTCCTTTCTTCAAGAGCGTCAGAAATTTGAGTTTTCAAAGCATTGAGCGCAATGCCCATTTCTCTCTTTTGCTCGTTTGGAACATTTTTGAGCTCAGGCATAAGCTCAGTCACTTTGCCCTTCTTTCCCATAAACTCGATTCTGAGTGCTTCCAAAGTTTCAAGACTGTCTGCCCCATTAATTTTTGGGAGAGCTTCGTCCAAAACCGCATTAATCTTTTCTTTCATAAAAATTTTTGCCTCCAAAAGTATGTGAATTTTCACATAATATACACGCATTATAACACGATTTTCCTTGGATTACAACGATATTTTATAAATTAATATATTAAATACTCACATAAATTCATCTTATTTCTTTTTTTGTTTCTTCTTTTCGACAAACAATTTTAAATAATGTGAAACTTTTTACATAAAAATAGTTCACATTTTAAGTTTTTATGTTATAATAACATTATGTGAAACTTTTCATATTAAAAATGTTCACAACAAACAGGAGAATTATTATGAATCACACAAACATTATTAATTTGTCTCAAAAACTGCATATGCTACAAGCTGAACTCAAAAAGCTCACATATGGGGCAATTGAAATCAGGGAAACTCAAAACAAAAAATACTTATATGTTCATTACCGCGAAGACGGCGTAGCTTTCACCAAGTACATTGGTGAATTTTCTGATGAACTTGCAAACACAATTCTCAACAATAATCAACAAGCCAAGCAAATCAAAAAAGACATCAAAAGTCTTCAAAAAGATTTGGAATTGCTTGGTTTCAAACAGCACGATCTTTCTCCCGCTGTCAAAACAAATATTGATTTTGCAAAGAGCATGCTTGTGGACACCATTCATAAACAGTCTGTACTTGAAGGCATCAGCGCCACATTCGCTGACACTCAAACCATTGTTGAAGGCGGAAAAGTCAACAATCTCACTGCTTCAGAAGTCATGAAAGTTGTCAACCTCAAACACGCATGGGAATTTGTTTTGAATCCAAACGTGATTGCATCAGACACAAACTTTGCTCTTTTGTCAGAAATTAATCGATTGGTTCTTGAAGGCTTTTATTACAACGCTGGAATGGTCAGAAGCACACCTGTCTCTATTGGTGGAACTTCTTGGAAACCACCTGTTCCAGTTGAATTTCAAATCAAGGAAGAGTTGCAAACGATCCTGGACTCAAAATTAGACACACTCACAAAAGCAATCAACCTCTTGATTTTTGTCATGAAAAGACAAATCTTCATTGATGGAAACAAAAGAACAGCAGTGATTTTTGCGAATCACTTGCTCATCAAAAACTCAAGTGGACTCATTGCCATTCCTGATGACAAAGTGGATGATTATCGAACACTTCTTATTGAGTTTTACGAAACAGACAATGCTGAAAAAATTACCAAATTTTTGAAAACCCAGTGTTACACAAAAATTAATTAAAAAAAATAAAAGTGCAATGTTTCTTGAATTGCACTTTTTTGATTCTTTTTTTATTTCTGACTTTCATCTGCTTCCCACACGCCCAAACGCACAAGATCACTTTCAATCTTTTTGAAAGCCTTGCTTGTTGACTTTCCCACAAGATCCTTCCAGATCTTCTCTTTTGAAGCAGCAAGCTCACCAATTGTGACAATGTCTTTTCGGAGGAAAAACTCGTTGAACCTGCTTCCAAGTCCAAGCTCACCAATCAGCCTGTCGCTGTGATCATAATCTTGTGCAAGCTTCATCTTTCGCTCGTCAAAAACAAATCCCCACTTGGCTTCATCAAACTCAATCCCAGCATCCTTGAGCCCAGATTTGATTTGCGACAAAATCTCAAAAGCACTCACACTCTTGCCGTCATATTTGTCCAAGACATAACTTTTTGTCATGTTGGCAATGTCCACCACTCTTGAAAATCCATCATTAGCCAAAATTTTCAAAACCTCTCTTGAAATTGCAAGCTTTGAAATCGGCATTTCAAGCACACCACAAACATAAGGACTTTGACTTTGCTCCATGTCAACAAAAACATCAATTCCAAACCCAGCCTCAAAAATTGGGGAAAGCACCTTGGCTTTGAGGGTTCTGCCACACACACCAAAATTGCCAAGACGCGCGAGGCAGCCTTCAAGATCACCAACATGCTTGATCCCGACACTTTCCAAAAATCTTGCAACACCAGGCCCAACAAACTCGCATAAATATGCCTTTTTGCTCACACCTTTGACCATCTTTCACCTCAAAACCTGCTCTCTTATTTTTGCTTTTCACCACTTGAAATGTCTTGAATGACACTTTCAATCTCACCTCTCATTCCTGCGCCAATGCCAGGGATTGCCCCAAACATTGCAAAATTTTCCTTGATCCCACCAACAGTGAAAATTCCCTCAGAAATCAAAATTCCCTTTGCACGGTTTGAAATGTCAAGCTCCATGATTGGCTTGTCATCTGGTTTTTCAGGCTCAAGCCTCTTGATCTTTTCTTTGTGAAACCTGATGTTGAAGTCTTCGTCCATGCGAATGCCTTCATTCTTGAGAGTTTCAGTGATGCCACTTGCAACTCTGTTGCCATCGATTCCCGCCTTGTAAAAAATGTCAGCCATCACATGCTTTGGCATGCTGATGATGTGCTTGACTCTCGTGAGCCCATGAGCATAAAACACCCTCAAAATCACTGATGCATCAAAAAATCTTGCAAGCGGCATGTTCATCATGTTCATGCGCTGCTCGTCCAAGTCGTCCTTTTCAGAAAGAAAAATGCTCAGCCCAATGCCGTGACTCTCAAGCCCGCTCAAAAGCCTCATCAGATTGTTGCCAAAAAAACCAATCCTTGCCAAATTGGATAAACCAAAAAATTTCAAATGCCCAACAGTCATCACACCGTGCGATGCCAGTTTTTTCACAATTTTCTCATCAATACCAACTTTGTCAAGAGTTTGGTCAAATTGTGCTTTTGATGGCTCTTTGATCACCATTTTCATCATTCTCCAAAAACGTGGTTTTTGCACTTGCTTGAATAACGATACAAAACAATCTTTCTGCCAATTGTGCAAATTGGCTCTGCTTCAAGCTCTGCTGCGAGCTGTTCAAGAAGCGCCTTTTTGTCCACATCCGCAGTCTCAAGGACATCAATTTTCACAAGCTCGTGAGCCTTCAAATTCATGTCAATTTGAGAAATAACTCCACCGTCAACGCCTGCTTTCCCAATCATAACTGATGGTTGCACTCTTTGCGCAAGCCCCCTGATTTTTGCTCTTGTTTTGCTGTCCATAAAAATCTCCTTTATTTTGTCATTTATAAAATCGTCTTTTTTTCAAGTTAGACACTCTGATTAAGACCATAAGTTTGAATTTATTGTTGTTACCCAAGTTACAGCCTTGTTCTTTCGCACCAATAACGGGCATAATTTCAAAAAAATATGTTCAATCCGTTGCAATCATCATAAGCCTCAGTGGCAGAAGATTGCTTTAGATTTTTGATATACAACGACAGAACAAGGTTCCGAGTTACAGTATATATGTACTCGAGGTTCTTGCTTCTGGCGTTGTATGCAAAAAGATAAGCAATATTCGTGAACAATGCCGCCGGTTCGGTAGAGAGGCGGAATTAATCCACCCAATCGAAATCAAGTCCGCCAATTCGAATAGTTATATCCTTGCTTCCATCTTCACGAAGAGGAATGCTCTTGTCCGCTTCAGCTTGCTTCAAGATGTTTTTGATGATGCCCTTTTCTTTGATTGTCTTTTGGAAATAAGCAAAGCTTGTTGGATCAGACACCACAATCCCACGAATGAGCTCGTCAATGTAACCACCCACAACTTCAAACAAGCCAGCACCGTGATTGATGACTTCATATCTGTTCTTGTCAGGATCGGTGAACACATAAACCTCTTCATCTGTTCTGCCCTTCTTTGGGATGCTGTCAAGCATTTGAGACACATGAGAAATCAAAGCTTCAAGGCCTTGGTTTGACACAGCAGAAATCTCAAAGATTTCTGGCGCATTTTTAAGCTTCGCAATTTTTGATCTCACCGCTTTGATCTGCTTTTCGTCCGCAAGATCACACTTGTTCAAGGCCACCACTTGAGGAAGCTCAGAGACTGCCTTGCCATATTTTTTGAGCTCACCATTTATGATTTTGTAGTCATTGTATGGATCGCGGTCCTCTGACCCAGAAACATCAATCACATGAATCAAACACCTTGTGCGCTCAATGTGACGCAAAAAATAATGCCCAAGCCCCTCGCCTTCACTCGCTCCTTCAATCAGCCCAGGGATGTCCGCAATCACAAACGATTTGTCATGCATTTTCACCACACCAAGGTTTGGAGAAAGCGTTGTGAAGTGATAGTTCGCAATCTTTGGCTTCGCATTTGTCAGCATTGAAAGCATTGTGCTCTTTCCAACATTTGGGAACCCAACAAGCCCAACATCCGCAATCGTCTTGAGCTCAAGCCACACACTTCTCTCGATTGTCTTTTGACCAGTCATTGAAAACGCAGGTGCTTGCAACCTTGATGACTTGAACCTTGCGTTGCCTTTTCCGCCAAGCCCACCTTTCAAAATCACCAGCCTTTCACCGTCTTCAATCATGTCCGCCATGAACTTCCCAGTCTCACCATCACGAATGACAGTCCCAAGAGGCACTTTGATGACCATCTCCTTTCCGCTCTTTCCCGTGCAGTTTTTCGATCCACCGTTTTCGCCGGCTTCAGCTCTGAAATGCTTTGTGAACCTGAAATCCACAAGCGAATCCAGCTCACGAGTTGCCTCAAAGACAATGTCGCCACCTTTTCCACCATCACCGCCATCAGGCCCACCTTTTCTCACAAACTTTTCCGTGTGAAAACTTGTCTTTCCGTTTCCACCGTCACCCGCTTTGATGTTGATCTTTACTCTGTCTAGATACATATTCTTCTCCCAAGTCACATTTCACCACAAATAGCATCAGAAATTTCAAATTTCCAATGCACCCAAGTACGCCATTACAAGGCGAGCCTTGAAAATTCTCGCTTCATAGCTCTTCATGTAAATTGCAACTTGGGAAGTTTGTTTAATATGACTTTTTTATTATTAAATTTTGATTTAATTATTTTTTAGTACAATTAAATATTATACATAAATAAATATAATTTTGCAATACAATTGTGACTTATTTTTTATGTTGCGATTTTCTAAAAAACTCACAATAACCATTAAGACCACATTTCTCGCAATCCGGCTTTCTGGCTTTGCAGACATAACGCCCGTGCAAAACCAAACTGTGATGCAAATCAATCCAAAACTCACTTGGAAAATGTTTTTCAAGCTTTCTTTGAACCTCAAGAGGCGTCTTGCCTTTTGCAATCCCCAAACGGTTTGAAACCCTGAACACATGCGTGTCCACTGCAATTGCAGGAGTTGAAAAAGCATTTGCAATCACCACATTTGCGGTCTTTTCACCCACGCCTCTGAGTTTTTTCAAATCTTCTTTTTTCTCTGGAACACATCCCCCATGATTGCTCACAATGTCCTCAGAAAGCGACTTCAAACTCTTGGCTTTCATGTGGAAAAAACCACAAGGCTTGATGATTTCTTCAATTCTATCAAGCGAAAGACTTGCCATTTTCTCTGGAGTTCCTGCAACCTCAAACAAAACTTTTGTAACCGAGTTCACACGCTTGTCGGTGCACTGGGCAGAAAGCACAACAGCCACCAAAAGCTCAAAGTTGTTTGAAAACTCAAGCTCAGCCCTTGGCTCACGGTAGATGCTCTTTATTGCACTTTGAATTTCATCAAATTTTTTCATAATTTTTTTTCCTTGTGATTTATTCATCAGCCCGATTTTCGATTTGCAAGCAGACTCTTTCATGGCGCGCAATCACGCAAGTTGGCTTCAAAAGTTTGCACTTTCACACTTTCCTTTTTGAAAGCAAAAATACCCAAAACAATGACTTAAACAAACAAAGTGCTGAGAGCAAAACAAAAATACATAAAAAAACCTCTGAAACAAGATAAAATCAGAGGTTTGTTGTTTATCTGTAGTTCATTTTCCTGTACATTTTTGCAAGAAGCATGAAAATGATTGCATCATCAAAGTTTCTGATGTTAAGCCCCGTCACCTTGTGAATTTTGTCAATGCGATAAAGGAGCGTGTTTCTGTGCAAGAACGCATTCCTGCTGGTCTCAGCAATGTTGAGGTTGTTTTTGAAGAACGCCTCAATGCACGCAAACAAGTCGTCATCTTTCAAAACTGAAACAATTGCATCAGTCATATATTCAGTGTAAAGTTGTGCTCTTTGATCAGATGAAAGCATCGAAAAAGCCTTTTCAACAAACTCTCCAAACAATGTCATATCAGGCTTTGGAGGAATTGGTTTTTCCTTTTTTGGTTCTGGCTTCATTGCACTTCTGCCTCTAAGATAATCCATAAAATTTCACCGTCCTTAAAAGTCGAATTTAATGTTTACATTGGTGGCAGACCACATGGCCCACCTTACTTGTACGTGAAGATTATAACATAACATTTTTGATTTTTCAACTGTTTGCATTCAAGTTTTTTGGTTAATTTGTACATGCGCCCCAAAATCACCAAACGCGCTCACCAGTGAGAGCATAAAAAATCATCACATCTGCGTCGCCTGCCGCTTTTTCAAAAGCTGAAGAATTCTTCAAACAACCATTCAAATCATTGCCGGCAATTACAAAAAAATCATTATCAGTCATCCCAAAAGCCGAAAGCTCACTTTCCAGCTTGCTGCCAGATTTGATCTTTATTCTGTCCACAAACAAACTCTCATTTTTTGCATTTATTTCCACATTTTGCATGTTTTGAGCATATTTTTCATGTATTTTATGGGTGTTTTTGCGTTTTTTCAACAATTGATCAATTGCATTTTTATATTCATCAAGCCCTTCAAACTTTGTTACATCAAAAGAAAAACCACAGTCATCTTGATCAAGTTTCACAAGCCTTTTCTGAAATCGTTTTGAGTCAAAAAACTCAAGAGCAAATAGCTCTGGAATGTTTTCTTCAAGTTTCTTGAAATCAGTATATAGATAACATTTTCCCAGCCTCAAATAATACAAAATTGATCCGCTTGCATCAAAAAAATCGAGGTCAGCCTTGCAACTTGCACCAATCACAACAGTCTCAGCACATGCCACAAAATCCCTCAAAATTTGTTTTGCTTCTGCCCTCTCTTCATGATCAAATTCACATGGTGACCTGTCAATCAACAAAAGTTTGATTTGACTTTTGAGCTTTGCACGCATCACTTCAAGTTTGAGCCTTTGAATGCAAGAAAGATGCTTTGCCTTCATGTCTTTTTCAAGCCCCAACGAGCTCAACACTTCATTCAAATTTTCATCTGTCATTTTTTGCATTCCAAGAACACCGCGTGCAAAGTCCAAGTTTTCTCTCACTGTTTTGTTTTCCAAAAACACCGCATGCTCTGGAAAATAAACAATATGGTTTTTGGCTTGCCCATCGCTCAAATCTTTTGGACACTCACCCAAAACCGTGAGGCTTCCAAGCCATCCTTTTTCAAGCCCCGAAAGAATTTCAAAAAGCGTGGTCTTGCCACAACCTTCTTCTCCCACAAAAAAGACTTTTTCATTTTTCATAATGTCAAAATTTGCACCAACAAAAACATCCCCGCCTTTGTGATATTTGAACACAAGGTTTCTTGCACCAACAACAATTTCTTGATTTTTTTGATTTTTCTTTTCCATACACTCACATTTTATCACACTTTTTCAAAAATCGCAAAACAAAAACCCCATGAACTTGTGGTTCACAGGGCTGTTTTGTTTTCTCATTAACTTTGAACAACCTCTGGCAAAACTCCATTTGATTGCCTGAAAGCAAATTTCAACACACAATTCATCATGACACAAATCACCAAGCATCAAATGCCTCAATATTATATGTCACAATTTTTGCATTAAAAAACTAAACGTCTTGGCATTAAATGTCACGACATTAAATGTCTGTTTCAATCAAGCCAAAGTCACCATCTGTTCTTGCATAAATAACATTGACTTTTTGTGTGGCTTCATTGAGGAAAACATAAAAGTCATGTCCAACAAGCTCGATTTGTTCCATTGCCTCTTCTTCGCTCATTGGAACGAGGTCATAATGTTTTCTTCTTGTAATTTTTGGTTTGTGGAACTCTGGGAGTTCATCAAAGAACATGAGATCAAGTGGATCAATCGCACGCTTTCTTTCAGCAAGTCTTTCAGAATGCTTCACGATTTGTCTTTCAATCTTTGAAAGACACATGTCAAGGTTTGCATACATGTTGTCTGTTTCAACTTCACTTCTCACAAAGAGACCTTTGTCAGAAACAGAAACTTCCATTTTATATCTGTCTTTCACACCAGACAAAACAACTTTTGCTGCTGCGTTTTCAGACAAATACTTGTCAAATTTCTCAATCTTTTTTGTGATGAGATTTGTGAGCCTGTCTTTTGCTCTGTAATTTCTTTCAACAATTTCAATTTTCATAAATGTTCTCCTCCTTTCTTTTGCGTTGCTTCATTGAAATTTTTGCAGGTAAACATGAAATGATGGTTTATTTTTCAATCTTCATTCCATCTTTTCCTCAATTCAATTATATAATATTGTCCACTTTTTCTCCAAACAAATCAAACAATATTTTTTGTGTTTGTTTATTTTTTTTAGAGGTCAAACAACACCCCTCACGCTCACACCTCTTTTTTGGCTTCAAAAACAAACTTTCCATTCTTGAATGAAATCACAACATCATCACCTTCGTCAATGCTGCCTGAAAGAATTGCTTCAGCAAGCCCATCCTCAACATTTTGTTCAATGAATCGTCTGAGTGGTCTTGCGCCATATTCAGGGTCATAACCTTTTTCAAAGATTTCTTTCATCGCACCTTTGGTGAAATTAAGCTTGATGTTTTTTGATGCAAGCTTGCCTTCAAGCTTTTTGATCATGATTCCGGCAATCTTTGAAATGTCAGCTTCAGTGAGTCGTTCAAAAATTATTGTTTGGTCAATTCGATTGAGAAGCTCTGGCTTGAATGCATTTTTGAGCGCTTTCAAAAGATGCTCTTCAATGTTCACATCCTGAGATTCGTCACCACCAAACCCGAGCGATTGCTTTTTCTTTGGAAGCGATGACACACCAATGTTTGATGTCAAAATGATGATTGTGTTTTTGAAACTCACAGTTCTTCCCAAACTGTCAGTGAGCCTTCCATCGTCAAGCATCTGCAAAAGAATGTTGAACACATCTGGATGCGCTTTTTCAATCTCGTCAAACAACACAACACTGTAAGGGTGTCTGCGAACCTGCTCAGTGAGTTGTCCGCCATCGTCATGCCCAACATATCCGGGAGGCGCACCGATGAGCTTTGACACACTGTGACTTTCCATATACTCACTCATGTCAAGCCTGATGACCATGTTTTCATCATCAAACAAACATTCAGCAAGTGCTTTTGTGAGCTCTGTTTTTCCAACACCAGTTGGGCCAAGAAAAATGAATGAACCAATCGGACGCTTTGGATCTTTGAGTCCCGCTCTTGCTCGTCTTATGGCACTCGACACCACCTTCACTGCTTTTTCTTGCCCGATCACACGCTTGTGAAGCAAAGCCTCAAGATTCATGAGTTTTTCTTTTTCAGATTCAGTGAGCTTTGAAACAGGAATTTTTGTCCACTTTGACACAACCGCCGCAATGTCTTCTGCCGAGACACTAAGCTCACCCGCCTTTCCACCTTTGCTTTGCAGCTCTTCAGTGAGAGCCATGATTTCAGCTTTGATGTCTTCGGCTTGTTTTTTGAGTTCGTCTGCCTCACGGTAGTTTTCAAGCTCACTCGCACGCTCTTTTCTTGCAAGAACATCTTTCAATGACTCTTGAAGCTTGTCCATTTCAGGATTTGACACAATCTTCTTGACCTTCAGCCTCGATGAAGCCTCATCAATCAAATCAATCGCTTTGTCTGGCAAATATCTGTCCATGATGTATCTCACCGAAAGATCAACAGCTGCATCAATTGCCCCGTCAGAAATCTTCACACTGTGAAACTTTTCAAAACTTGGTCTGATTCCTCTGAGGATTTTTTTGCAGTCATCTTCAGATGGCTCCATAACCGACACTGGTTGAAACCTGCGCTCAAGTGCTTTGTCTTTCTCAATGAACTTTCTGTACTCATCGTTTGTCGTTGCACCAATTGTCTGGAACTCTCCACGGGCAAGATAAGGCTTGAGCATGTCAGATGGCGAAATTTCACCGTCTTTTGCACCAGCTTGCGCGAGCATGTGGATTTCATCAATAAAGACAATAATGTCCTTGCTCTTCACAATGGTTTCAATAAGCCCTTTAAGCTTTTCTTCCATGCTTCCACGATATTTCGTGCCTGCCATCAAACTTCCAATGTCAAGGGAATAAATCACCTTGCCTTTCATTTCTTCCGGAACTTCGCCTTTCACAATTCTTTGAGCCAGACCTTCC